>DASXFW010000273.1:0-10744 GCA_036489395.1 Acetobacteraceae bacterium
CCTCCCCCTAACCCCCTCCCTCAAGGGGAGGGGGGAGTCTTTTGGCTTTTGGCTTTTGGCTTTTGGCTTTTCACCCCTCCGCGCGCACCTCCACCTCCACCGTCATCCCCAGATAATCCGCCGACGCTCCGGTGAACGTGCCGCTGATCGGGGCCGCCTGCTTCGGATCGCGCGTCACCGCCACGCGGATCAGGTCCTGGCCGCCGACCAGCGCGTTGGTCGGATCGAACTCCACCCAGCCCGCGCCCGGCAGATAGATCTGCACCCAGGCATGCGTGGCGCCGCTGCCCAGCAACGCCCCCTCCCCTTGCCCGGCCCGGTTCTCATCGTACAGATAACCCGACACAAAACGAGCCGCAAAACCAAGGCTGCGCGCTGCTTCCATCAGGAACAGCGCGAAGTCGCGGCAGGTGCCGGAGCGGTTGTGCAGCGTCTCCAGCGGGTCCTGCGTGCCCATCTCGTCGCGCGCATTGTAGGCAAAGCGCTGGTGGATCGCGTCCGACATCGCCCGCAGGATCGCCATCGTGTCGCTGTCCTGCGCCGCATCGACGAACCCGCGCGCCCACACATCGATCGCATGTTCTGGGTCCGGATAATGCCGTTGGGTCAATCGCCCAAGGTCGGGAATTTCCTCGGCGTCGTAGCTGAACGGATAGCGCTGCGCGTACGGCTCCAGCGTCACGTCATCCGGCGGCAGCGGGTAGTGCTCCGCGCGAAACCGCGATTCCACCAGCAGCTCCCGCCCCTGCTCCGTAAAGGCGGCGACGGCGACCGAGTTGCCGAACACGTCGTGCTTCCAGCGCAACGTTGCCGTTGGCGCAATCGTCAGGCGCGTCTCCAGCAGCCGCAGGTCATGGCTGTCGCGCGGACGCGTCATGATCTGGTGTTCGCCGAAGCTCACCGGCCGCGCGTAGCGGTACCGGGTGCGGTGCAGAACGTTCAGGACTCGCATGGGACTCGCGGTTGATTGGCGGCGGGGGTGCTCAAGTGGGCCCCGCGCGGCCGTTGCACCAGAGCATGCGTCACACGCAGGCGACACGCTGGCGCGAGCCCGGTTCAGTTGCCGCGGCGCCGGTGCTCCAGCGCGCGTGCCTGCGCCGCATATTCGCCCGCCGGCGCAAGCAGCCGATCGCCGGCCGCATCGTCGCAGAATGCATACGCGCGGTTGCGGATTCTCGATGGCGCGTTGCCGCAGGGCAAGTCCCGGCGAGGCAGCAACGTCCGGCATGGCAACGGCGTTGGGCATCGCGCGGCTTAACCGAGACGCGTGGACGCCCCCGCGTCACGACGGGATGTCCTGCCGATCCGCCAACGCGTCGAACCGTTCGGCCAGTTTCAACAGCTCCTGCATGACCGGCGCGGTCGTTGCGGTGGCGGCCATCTGCCGGTACTGCGCGGCCCTGGCGCGCAATTCGGCGGTCGTCAGGCTCGACAGCCGCCGCCAGGTGAAGCCGCGCGGCCCCGCGGGAAAAGTCTCACCTTGCGTCACGATGATCTCCCGCCCGATCGGACTGCCGAACACATTCAGTTGCTCGTAGGGGCCTGGTTGCGGTGCCGGTTCGCCCGGCTGGAATTCTTCACGTGCCATGCGCCCCCCGATGCCGCGGAACCGTACTCGGGGCACTGATCCAGATCAATGCGCAGTCCAAAAGTGCGACGCATTGGTATCCGGATCGTGATGCAGAGGTCGCTATGTGCAATGAACTGGATCGGCTGGAACTGGCGCACAAGCTTGCCGAAATCGCCCGAACGACGCGTGATGCCGCAACGGGAACGCGGCTGCTGGAGTTGGTGAACCGGCTGCTGGCCGATGCCGGGTTGCCCGACGATGACGACATTGGCGGCGGTGAGCCTCCCACACACTGGATGTCCGAGCCGGACTGCGCGCCGGCCTGACGGTATCGCGGACCCAGGACAATCCGGTCGCTGGATGGTCGGGTGGGGCACCGCGCCGTGCCCCCTCCCCGCCATTCAGCCAGACAAGCGGATTGCAAAGGGTCCGCCTTTGCTGGGGTCTGGTACCCGGTATCGGAAAGGCTGACACCTGGTGGCGCGAGTCATTCAAAGCGATGTGTCCGACGCCAGTCCGTCACAACTGTGGATGGCTCGGGTCCTGCCGTCGTAACCCGCAGGGCAATCGCCTATGCCGGGAATCCGCGCGGAACACCCGGGCAGCGCCCGTGCGGTTCGTTGCAAGTTTAGATTTTAACACGGAGAAAGATCGAGGACCACGGAGCGCCACGGAGCCGCTTTCCCGGTGGGAAACGCTGCAGCGAACGCCCCGTCTGCAATAGATTCTGTTGAATTCCACGGCTATGCAGGCAGCAGTACACGAGCGCGGTAGCTCCGTGGCACTCCGCGGCCCTCGATCTTCCTCCGTGTTAAAAGCTAAACTTGCAACGAACAGCACGGACTTCGCGGCCAAAGCGGAGAATCCCCGCCGCCGCCGCTCCCCGCTGGCATCCGCCAAATGCGATGCCCTGTCGGAATCAGTTAAAATAACTAACGCGATGTACTAGGCGCACGGGTCAATGTTTCCGACACCTGGTCTGACCGCCAGGCGGACCAAGGCGGCAAATCACCTGCGGGTATCCGGGTGCAGCTCCGAGCTTGCCTCGTTCATCCGGTTGCCTTGGATACGCCGATACCCGGATCGAAAACGTGCGAATGCCCGTCCCGACGTTCCGGCACGAATCCCAGCGCTTCCCAGAATGCCGCGGACCCCTGCGCGGCATTGACCAGTACGACCGTGCCGGCACGCCGGGGAAACTCCAGCAGGGCCTCGACCAGCCGCCGCCCGGTGCCCTGATTGCGGCATGCCGCGCGCACATAGAAGCGCCGCACCCGCAAGGCGTCGGGGACGACCGGATCGAGCGTACGGCCGCCGATACCGGCAAGCACTCCGTCCATGTACGCCGCGAGCAATGCTTCCCCGTGGCGATCGAAGCGCGTGGTGCCCGCCGCCCAATCCGTGGCCAATCGTTCCACGAAGCGGTAGCCCTCGGCATAAGCCTCCCCTCGCAGCTCATCGAAGCCGTCCGGCAGTTTCCCGATCACGTAATCGACCCGGAGCATCGCCATCGCCTGCACTATCCCGCCTTAGTTCCGATTGCGCCACACCGTATCGGCCGCGCCGCTCCCGCTCAATCGGACTTCCCCCGGCGCGAGCTTTTCGCTTGCCTTTGTTAGACGATAGTTAGTATATATGACGGAACTCGAGCCCAGACAGAAAGGCAGCCCTGCCCATGTCCAAATCGGATCCCCTGCACGTCTTCCGGCCCGGCAGCCCCATCCCTGCCGTCCTGACCGACTACCTGATGGCGACGGTGCTGCCCGCCCTCCCCGGCTACGTCGCCGCCGCGCCGGCCCGCCAGGCCGAGCTGCGGCTCGCGGCCATGCACCTGATCGCGGCGTACGACCCGCAGGACACACTGGAGATGATGCTCGCCGCCACCATGGTGGCGACGCGGGCCCAGGCGGTCGAATGCATGCGTTTCGCCGCCGATCCCGCCGTCGAGGACGCCGCTGCCCGCCGCCACAAATCCCTCGGCTCCGCGCTGCTGCGCTGCCACGACCGGACCCTCACCGTGCTGCGCGGCACCCACGCATGGCGCCGGAAGGAAGCCGCGGCACAGGCCAAAGACCCGGTCCAGCAGGACAGTCCCTGGTGCATGGCGGAGCGCCGGCCGTGGACGCTGGAAAAATATCCGCACCCGGAAACACGGGCCAGGGCGTTGCTTCATGGGCCGGCCAAATCGCCCGGCCAGGCGCACGAATTCCCGGCGTCCGGTGCGGCGACCGGTGCCGCGACACGCGCTGCTCCACCGGTTCCCCCGGCGACGGCAGCGGCGGCGGCTGCCCCGTCGGCATCCACGCTTGTGCTGTCGCGTGCGTCATCCACGCTGTCCTGGACGGCACCCGCCGCCACGGAGCGAGCCGGCTCGCGTCCGACCGCCAGCGAACCGCTCGCCGCCCGATCCGCCAAGCCGTCGCTGCATTGACGCACGTGGGCCAATGGCGCCAGCCCGGCGGCGGTGCGCCGCGCCGTCGGTCGATGACCCGGACCGGATAGCCGCATGCACATCGACATGCCCTGCTTCGATGCGCTGAACCAGCATGTCGCGCGGCACTTGCTGTGGGACACGCTGGCGACGCTGACCCCGCCCGGCGAGGACAACGCCGAGCAGCAGCAATCCCGCGACCAGGCGGTCGCCGAGATGCTCGAGGCAATGCACCCGGGCGATGCGGTGCAGGCGATGATCGCGTCTCAGGCCGTCGCGCTGCATCACGGTGCCATGGGCTGCTATCGGTGGTCGATGCAGACCGAGGCCGCCGGCATCGGCGCGGTCCGCCTGCGGCGCGATGCCATGGCGATGACGCGCACGATGATCTTTGCCACGCGCGAGCTGCAGCGCATGCAGGACCGCGAGGCTGCGGCTGCACATCCGGCCGGCCGGCCGGCGCCCGGCCCGGCCGGCGCAGTGCCCGGCAGTGCGCCGTCGCCCCTTGCGGCAGAGCCCCAGCACGATCCTGCGCCGGAGCCGGCGGTGGCCGACGCCGCGGAGCCGGCGGGAGCCGACGCCCCGGTCCGGCCAGCGCACGATCTCACCCGCCGGGAACGCGGCAAGATCGACTTGCACGCCACCCCGGCGGCGCTGCGGGCACTGCTGGAGCGCGATCCCAGCACCCTGACCGACGACGAGCTGGAAGCCTGTGCAATTGCCGTCGCCACGCCCGATCATCCGTACGATCCGTCCTGGCGCGAGATCAAACCACCCCCGCAGCACCCGAAGTGGGAGACGCTGACGCCCGAGGAACGCCGCGCCCGCTACGGCTGGCGTTCGGAGGAGGAGATTGCCGCAGCGAAGGCCGCCGCCGCGAAACAGGCGGCGCAGGACGCCGAAGCCGCCGATCCACCGCCAGGCCCTCCGCGCCCCGATTAGAGCGTGACGACCGAAGGCGGCATCGCCGAAGATCTGAACCACGCGATCAAACCCAGAGCCGGAGCGGGATGACTTCGCCTGTCCGAAGTCGTCCCGCTCTGGCGTCCCCGCGACAGGACGCCGGCCGTTAACGCGATCGTAGTCCTCTCCCGGCACAATCCGCTGCCATGCGGATCGGCACCGGCGCTCTCCTCATCGCTCTTGCCTGCGGCGCCACCCACGCCGCCGAGGCGCAGCTTCTCGACGCGCTCCTGCCGCAAGGCGTGCCCGGCTACGGCACGGAGCCCGGCGTCACCGTCGTGTCCCGCGCCAGACCGGACACCGAGCCGCCCGGCATCCACGCCGGCGCTTTCCTGCTGCACCCGTCCATCGCGGAGGCGATCGGCTTCGATGACAACGTGCTCGGCGGCGCGGCCAGGCAGGGCAGCGCCTTCGTCGAGACCCAGCCGTCGCTGCTGGTCGGTTCCGGGTGGTCGCGCGACGCCATCGGCCTCTACGTCTCGGCCGACGACCGGCGGGATCTCGAGGCGGCGGGGCAGGACCGCACCGATTGGACTGTCTCGCTCGGCAGTGCGGTGGACGTCGGCACCGACCGGCTGACACTCGCCGCGGCGCATTTCAGCAACCACCAGGATCGCACCGAGCAAGACGCGCTGCCCACCGACCGCCCCGTCGCATTCCAGGTGAACGACACCCGCGCCGCCTACGCCTGGAATGCCGGACGCTGGACGCTGACACCGGGTCTGGAGGCGTCGTCGTGGCACTACGATCCAACCACTGTGCTTGGCGTTCCGGTGAACCAGAATTACCGCGATCGCAATGTATTGCAGGGTGATATGACTGCGGCATACGAACTGGCCCCGCTGCGCAGCCTGCTGCTGGTCGCGCGTGGCATTGGGCAGCACTACACGACACCGGCCGCCGGGCAGCCGCGCCTGGATTCCACCGGAATGCAGCTTCTGGCCGGCCTCGACTACGACGCCGGCGCGGTCTGGCGGCTGCGCCTGCTGGCCGGGGCGGAGCACCGTGCGTTCGCCGCCTTTCCCGCACAGACCGCGGCGATCGCCGAGGCGGAGCTGGCGTGGCAGCCCACCGGCATGACCACCGTTGCACTGACCCTGAACCGCAGCATCGAGGATGCCGCGCAGGAAGGCGTCGCCGGCTTCACCAGCACCAGCGCGCGCCTGACGCTGGACCACGAACTGCGCCGTGACGTGCTGCTGCACGTCGCCACTGGCCTGCAGCACGCCGATTTCCCGCAGACAGGTGCCCGGCAGGACGCCTACACCTTCGACGCCGGCGCGACCTGGCTGGCCAGCCGTTACGTCAGGCTGACCGCGACCTACGACCTGACCGCGCAGCAGGGCGGCGCGGTATCGACCTTGCCCGCATCCGGGCTGCCGCTGTCCGGCAGCTACACCCGGAATCAGGCCATGCTGACCCTGCGGCTCGCACTATGATCCGCACCGTGACGCTGCTCGGCCTGGACTTCGCGGCGCTCGACGGCGAGGCCGCCGCGCACCAGATCGCCGCCCGCCCCGCCGATGCGGCGTTCGCCTACGTGGTGACACCGAACGCCGACCACCTTGTGCGCCTGGCACGCGATCCCGCTCTCCAGACCATCTATCGCCAGGCCTGGCTGCGGCTGCTCGATTCCCGCGTTGTGGCCCGGCTGGCGCGCGTGCTCGGGCGCCGCACGCCTCCTGTCGCACCGGGCAGCGACGTGACCGCACTGCTGCTGACCCGGCATCTGCGGCCGGCCGAGCGCATCACCATCGTCGGCCTGCGCGCCGAGTGGTTGCCGGCGCTGATGGCGCGATGCCGCCTCGTGCCGCCCGCCCATCTGGATCCGCCGATGTGGTTCGACACCGATCCAGCCGCGTTCGCCGCGGCCGTGGAATTCGTCTGTGCACACCCGGCACGCTTCGTCTTCCTGGCCGTTGGCTCGCCACGGCAGGAACGCCTGGCAGCGGCGATCGCCGCGACCGGCCGCGCCACCGGCATCGGCCTGTGCATCGGCGCCAGCCTCGAGTTCCTCGCCGGCACCCAGCCGCGCGCCCCGTGCTGGATGCAGGCCGCCGGGCTGGAGTGGGCCTTCCGCCTGTGCCGCGAACCCCTTCGCCTGGCTCCCCGCTACCTGCGGGACAGTCCGAAGGTGCTGGAGCTGCTGCTGCGCGATCGATGGCGGACCGCACGCACCTCCCGGCCATGACGCGGCATCCCGCGGCTCAGCCCCGCCGCCTACAAATGCCGCACGGTCAGCGCGTTACCCCACTTCTCGTTCAGATACTCGCAGACCAGCCGACGGTGGCAGTGATGCGGCGTAGCCTCGGAGCATAGCAGGCACGCACCCTCGAACGCCGCCGGCGAGAACATGTCCTCGATGCGGCGGTCCGCCATCAGCCGGCAGAACACCCGCGCGTAGGCGTCCCAGCTTCCCTTCTCCTTGCGATACGCCTTCAGCATCTCGTCGGTTGGCGCCAGCGCCGGCTCGTGCGCGTAGCCGATGCCGCCCAGCTTGTTCAGGAACCACGCCAGGTCATCAGATTTCGCAAATCCGGCAAGTTGCGAGGTGTTGTGCACCCGCACGTCGATGACCTTGCGCACCCCCGCCTGGGTCAGCCGGGTGAAGAAGCGCTCCGCCGTGCTCTGGGTGAAGCCGATGGTGCAGACGGTTGCCATCCGCCGTCACCCTGCATCCGCGTCCGTCTCGGCGTAGCCGACCCGTCGCGCATGCTCTTGGTACGCCACCGCGATCCGTTCCGTGCGGGGCAGGAACAAGTCATCCTCCGCACGACGGGTGCGGCGCAGCAGTTCGTCCTCGAGCTCGGCGTGCGTGGCCATGGCGCCGTCCGCCAGCACGTGACGCACCGGCACGCCACCCGCCGCCAGCGCGCGCGCAATCAGCAGGCAGCGGTGACAGTCCAGCGGATCGGCCTCGGCACACATCAGCGCCACGCGATGCGTCGCGGCACCCTCCAGCACGCGCTGCAGCCCCGCCTCGAACACCGGGGTCCGCGCAATGTGCTCGTAATCCACCACGCCGCCGCGGTACCGGGAGCGGTCCTGCGGCCGCCCGCCCAGCTCCTTGCCGAGATGGACATACGCGACCCCTGCCGCACGCAGCGCCGCCTTCAGCGCGTCGTGGTTGAACTGCGGCACATGCCGCGAGTACGGCGCCGAGCGCACGTCGGCCACCGCCGTCGCGCCCGCGCCGTGCAGCAGTTCCAGGAAGCGCTCCATCGAATGCGAGGAATGCCCGATCGTCAGTACCTCGCGTGGCTGGTCCGCCATCGGTTCTCCCTACCAGAGCACGCCGTTCAGCATGACATAGCACTTGTCGGCGCGGTCGCCCCAGCCGCGCGCCAGGCCGACGCGGACATGCAGCGGCGTATCCACTGGCAGCGTGCGGCGCACCGCCGCGACGCCGTTCGCGCGCCAAACCTCGCGCAGCGCGCGCGATGTCACCGGCAGGTCGTAGCGCGCCTCCGCATCGCGCAGCAGCGCACGCGGCCGATCGTCCTCCTCGACAAAGCAGAGCATGCGGCTGGGGATGCGCACGCCGTGCAGCGAGTTGACCGGCGTGCCGGAGATCACATGCGCGCCGCGGCGGTGCCCAAGCGAGACGTGAACGAAACGAATCTGGCCGCCGAACGCCGCCGCCAGCGTTGCCGCCAGCGGCGGTGCGGCTGCGGCGAACCAATCCGCCGGCACGTCGGCCAGGCGCTGGATCGGTGACGGATCGACCGGCAGGTCCTCGGTGCGGTGCGGATAACCTCCGCGCGGACGGATGCGGTTCGGCGTCACCGCGATGCGGGCGCCGGGAACGATGCGGCGACCGTCGATCTGCGCCCGCGTCCAGTTGATCCCGTCCGGCAGCGGGCGGACCATCCGCCGCCCGGCTGCATCCCAGGCGGCGACGCAATAGGTGCCGCGATGGATCTCTGTCACCTCGGTGATCAGCAGAGGAAGGATGTCCACAGCGTTGTGACTACTCTTGCGCGCATGCCTTGGGCAACGCTGGCGGGATGATCGCTCGCCGCTGGCCGGGTCTGTTGTTGCTGCTGCTGTTGGCGGCGGGCTGTGCCACACCGGCGCCGCCGCCCCCTCCGGCGCCCGGCCCGTTGACCGCCATCGTCTATGTGATCGACCGCGGCTGGCACACCGATATCGGCTTGCCGGCCGATGAGATTACCGGGCCGCTGGCTGCCCTGGAGCAAGGCTTCCCAGGCGTGCGCTACCTGACCGTGGGGTTCGGCGAACGCGCGTTCCTGACCGCACGGGAGGTGACGGTCGGCGAGACCCTGCGCGCGCTGCTGCCCAGCCGCAGCGCGTTGCTGGTGACCGCGCTGCGGGCACCGCCGGACGCCGCATTCGGCGCGAACGACGTGGTGGCGCTGCATGTGTCCGCCGACGGGCTGGCGCGACTGCAGGCCGCGCTGTGGCAGGCGGTCCAGCGCACGCCAGGCGGCGCACCCGCACGGCTCGCGGATGGCCCGTACGTCGGCAGCGAGTTCTACGCCGCGATGGGCACCTACGACGCGTTCGACACCTGCAACACCTGGACGGCGACGATGCTCGCCGCGGCCGGCCTGCCGGTGTCGGCAGGCGGCGTCATGTTCTCCGGCCAGGTGATGCGGCAGGTGCGGCGCGTGGCGAAGCAGCAGGCGGTGTCAGCGCGACTGGGTCACGGATGAACCAGGCGGCACCACCACTGTCGTATGCGCCGGCGGCGGCGGATCGCTGCTGCTGAAGCTCAGGCAGCCGGACAGTACCAACGGCAGCAGAATGAGCAACCAGGAGAGGCGCATGCAGGAATTCCCTCGACGGTGACGCTTCTAGATGGGAGCGGCTGTCGGTCGGGGTAACGTGCGGTGTCTCACAACGGCGGGAGCCAGGAACGCCGGGCGACACGCGCGACGCGGCGCAGCCTCTATGTCATCGCCACGTGAGTGCTGCAAACAATGCACGGGGGATCCACGTAGCGCGATCAACGCGCTGGAGCCGCACGCGTAAGTTGCTCCACGCCCCTATCCGCAGCTTGCCAAGTTGCCGGGGCGGGTCAGAAACGACCGCTCGGCGGCCGGCCATCTGCCACGGGCGGAATTCGAGGCCCCGGGGGAGGTGTTCTTTGCCAATCCGTCACGGAGCGCGCGTGGGAGCGCGCCCTCGACGCCCAGGCTCGCATCGTGGCGGCGGTCGGTCACGTGTTCGCCGCGTCGGTTGGCTGCGGCGGCGACGTTGCCATCGTCGCGTACGGCGGAGTCGGCACGTTGCCGCTGTGCCATGGCTGCCGCTTGTCCCCCGGCGCTTCCAGGGACGGTCGGGCCACGGCCTGTCAACGCTTCGGCAACCTTTCCGGGTCATCATCGGGCGCCAGGATCGGGAACCGCAAATGCACCAGGATGAAATCGCTCGTAACCGGATATCCGATCGTGTCATCGGCTGCGCGTTCGAAGTGATGAACACGCTTGGGGTCGGATTTTTCGAGAAGGTTTACGAGAATGCGCTTGCCCACGAATTGCGCAAGGCTGGTTTCAAAGTGGCGCAGCAGCATGGGATCACGGTCCGGTACGACGATATCACCGTCGGAGATTACATCGCCGATATGTTGATCGAGGACGCCGTCATCGTTGAACGGAAAGCTGTTCGGACCCTGGATGCCGTACACACGGCACAATGTATCAATTACCTGAAGGCGAGTGGCCTGCACCTGTGCCTGTTGCTCAATTTTGGCAAGTCACGTGTGGAAGCGCACCGCTTGGCCAATGGTGTTTGAAGCGGCACGGTCCATCTGCGTG
>DASXFW010000283.1:0-1702 GCA_036489395.1 Acetobacteraceae bacterium
GCCGCGATGGCGCCGGCCAGGAACGCCCCGAGGGGCGCGTAGCCGAACGCGAACCCGACCGCGATGGGGGCCAGCACGGCCAGCAGGCCGGGGGTCGCGAGCTCGCGCAGGGAGTCCTTGGTCACGATCTCGACGACCCGCGCGTACTCGGGCTTCTCGGTGTAGTCCATGATGCCGGGGTGCTCGCGGAACTGCTTGCGCACCTCGTAGACCACCCGCCCGGCCGCCCGGCCGACGGCCATGATGGCCAGGCCCGAGAAGAAGAACACCACGGCCGCGCCGATGATCAGGCCGAACAGGACGTTCGGCTGGTCAATGGACAGGCTGAAGGTACGGGCGCCAGCGCCGAGCACGCTCTCGACCTGGGTCCGGAACGCGCCGAACAGGGCGGTCGCGGCGAGCACCGCGGTCGCGATGGCGATGCCCTTGGTGATGGCCTTGGTCGTGTTGCCGACCGCGTCCAGGCGGGTCAGCACCTGCGCGGCCTCCCCCTCGACCTCGCCGGACATCTCCGCGATGCCCTGGGCGTTGTCGGACACCGGGCCGAAGGTGTCCATCGAGACGATGACGCCGACCGTGGTCAGCAGGCCGGTGCCGGCCAGCGCGACGGCGAACAGCGCGATGGTCGCGTTGCCGCTGCCCAGCAGGAACGCGACGTAGACGCCGCCGCCGATGAGCAGCGCGGAGTAGACCGCGGACTCCAGCCCGACCGAGATGCCGGACAGGATGACGGTCGCGGGCCCGGTGAGCGAGCTCTCCCCGATGTCCTTGACCGGGCGGCGGTTGGTCTCGGTGAAGTAGCCGGTCAGCAGCTGGATGGCGCTGGCCAGGACCAGGCCGACCAGGACCGCGCCGATGGCCAGGTAGCGCGGGTTGCCGCCGTGGTTCAGGACCGCGGCCGAGGTTATGCCCTTGAGCCCGCTGAACTTGTCCGGCAGGTACACGAACGCCGCGACGATGACCAGGATCAGGGAGAAGACGGCCGAGACGAAGAAGCCGCGGTTGATCGCGGTCATCCCGCTGCGGTCGTTCTTGCGGGGCGCGACGACGAAGATGCCGAGGACCGCGGTCAGCACGCCGATCATCGGCACGATCAGCGGGAAGATCAGGCCCTGGTTGCCGAACGCGGCCTTGCCCAGGATCAGGGCGGCGACCAGCATGACCGAGTAGGACTCGAACAGGTCGGCGGCCATGCCCGCGCAGTCGCCGACGTTGTCGCCGACGTTGTCCGCGATGGTCGCGGCGTTCCGGGGGTCGTCCTCGGGGATGCCCTGCTCGACCTTGCCGACCAGGTCCGCGCCGACGTCGGCGGCCTTGGTGAAGATGCCGCCGCCGACCCGCATGAACATGGCCAGCAGGGCCGCGCCGAATCCGAAGCCCTCCAGCACGCTGGAGGCGTTGGCCCGGTAGATGATCACGACGATGGCCGCGCCGGCCAGGCCGAGGCCGACCGTGAACATGCCGGCCACCCCGCCGGTGCGGAACGCGATCCGCATGGCCCGGCGCTCGCCCGACTCCTGGGCCGCGGCCGCCACCCGGACGTTCCCCCGGACGGCCAGCCACATGCCGGTGAAGCCGGCCAGGGCCGAGAACAGGGCACCGACCAGGAAGAAGACTGAGCGCCCGATCCGGATCGACGCCCCGCCGTCCGCGGGGAGGATCAGCAGCAGGAAGAAGATCAGGACCACGAACACGCCGATGG
>DASXFW010000292.1:0-26980 GCA_036489395.1 Acetobacteraceae bacterium
CGCCAGCAATGACCCTGTTGACTGTCCGGGCGCCCGCCGCCGTGCGGCTTGCCCCGCAGCCTCTCGCACGCCGGGATCAATAATCTCTTCTCTGCGGCCTCTGCGTCTCGGTCTTCCTCTGCGATAAATACGCCAGCCCCCTCAGGCTCCTGCGTAACGTGACAAGTTCGGACCACATGAACCAATGTCATGCATATCCTGACAAAGCATCGTTTGTCCTGGTTCCCGAGCCAAGCCACCTTCCGGCGGTGCAACTCACTGACCGGAGCTTATCGATGAGCACCCTGGCCGACCGGCGGCTGACAAATTGTCAGGCGCTGGCCTTTCCCACGGATTTCGCCCCGCCGTCCCGTCCGGGCATGCCGCAGCGCCTGATCGCCACCCTGCGCCTCTGGCACGCCCGCATGCGGAACCGCGCGGAACTCGCGGCACTGGGCGAGCGCGAATTGCGCGACATGAGCGCATCCAGCGCCGACGTCTGGCAGGAAATCTCCCAGCCGTTCTGGCGCCAGGCGGCGCGAAACTGACCCACCAGAGGAGGATCCCTCAGCATGTCCATCACGACGACCGAACAAACCATCGCCCGACCGTCGCTGCCGCACGTCAACGCGCCGCTGAACTACCTGGCGCCGATGGCGGAACGGCCGCACAATTACACCTATGATCCGCCGCCCGGCGTGCCGCGTTCCAACATCGCCGCGGAAACGCACGTGGTGCCGATCTACAGCGCCCGGCCGTTCGCGGCGGATGCGTCGCTCGATCGTGCCGGCTTCGCTTTGCTGCATCGGCAAAGCGCTGTGCGCGACTTCTACGACGACGATGAAGTTCGCCGCGTCTATTACCCCGAGGCCGAGCGTGTGCTGACCGAAGCGACCGGGGCGAAGCGCGTGTTCGTGTTCGACCACACGGTGCGCCGCCGCGTGCAGGGCATCGAGGACCGCGCGGCCGGCACGCCGCGTCAGCCGGTGGGCCGCGTGCATATCGACCACACGGAGAAGTCGGGTCCGCAGCGCGTGCGCGATTTCCTCGGCGCCGAGGCCGACCAATGGCTGCGCGGCCGCATGCAGGTGATCAATCTGTGGCGGCCGATCCGTGGCCCGCTGCGCGACGCTCCGCTCGCGGTGTGCGATGCGCTGTCGGTGGCGCCGGAGGACCTGGTGACCTCGGATCTGATCTATCGCGACCGCGTCGGCGAGACCTACGCTGTCCGGTTCAATCCGAACCACCGCTGGTTCTACGTGCCGGACATGCAGCCGGACGAGGCGCTGCTGCTGAAGTGCTACGATTCAGCAACGGATGGCCGTGCCCGCTTCGCCCCGCACACCGCGTTCGAGGATCCCACGGTCGGCCCCGACGTGCTGCCGCGCGAAAGCATCGAGCTGCGCACGTTCGTGTTCCACTGACAGCAAGTGCAATGAGTAAAGTAAAGCAGCGGGCACCAAAGAGTCCCCCCTCCCCTTGAGGGAGGGGGATAGGGGGAGGGGTCTCAACTTCCCCGGACCGCGGATGAACGTACCCCCTCCCCCCTAACCCCCTCCCTCAAGGGAAGGGGGAGTATTGCCGCGGCCGCTTCTTACTTCGGCAGCAGCACCGCGCTGACCACCTGAATCACGCCGTTCGACTGCATCACGTCCGGCACGGTGATCGAGGCCACGCCGCCGCCTTCGCCCTTCACCCACAGCCGGCCCTCGCCCCAGGTGATGGTCAGTGGCTCGCCTTCCACCGTCTTCAGCATCGCCGTACCGCCGCCCGCCTTCACCATCTGCATCAGGTCAACCTCGGTGTAGCGGCCCGCCACCACGTGGTAGGTCAGCACCGACGCCAGCATCGGCTTGTTCTCCGGCTTCAGCAGATTGGTAACCGTGCCGGGCGGCAGCTTGTCGAACGCCTCGTTGGTCGGCGCGAACACCGTGAACGGCCCCGGGCCCTGCAGAGTCTGCACCAGGCCCGCGGCCTTCACCGCCGCGACCAGCGTCGTGTGGTCCTTCGAGTTCACCGCGTTCTGGATGATGTTGCGCGCCGGATACATCGCCGCGCCACCGACCATCACGACGTTCTCCTCCACCGTGGTCGCGTGGCCGGTCATCTGCGCCCGCGCCGGCACCAGCGCCGTCGTTGCGGCAAGAACAGCGAGGGCGGCCGGCAGGATGAAGCGTGAAATTCGCATCGGAGGGGTCCTTTCCCGTTTTCCGCGCCGTCCTTGCGGCGCCGTCTCCCCTACGGACCGATCCGACGCGTGGATGCACGATCGCGAAAACAATTCGCGCTGCATCCAAACCGGCCTGCCGCACGTAACGCCGGTGAATGTCCGCCATGTCAGGCGGACCCCGGGTGGTGCGTGCGATGCTTGTGTCGGATGCAGCGACATGGTGGACTTCCGGCCTCGACATCACCTTGATGCTCGCCGGCAAGGGACTGTACTTATTGCCAGACAGCGATCTCTCGTCGGATGGCGAGGCCGAGGCGGTGTTCGCGCAGCTCGTGCGCCGCTGCGGCACCGGCGATCGCGCGGCGTTCCAGGTTTTGTACAAGGCGCACTCGGCGCGGCTGTATGGGCTGGCGTTGCGCATCACCCGCCAACCGGCGCTCGCATCCGACGCGGTGCACGACGCCCTGCTGCAAGCCTGGCAACGCGCCGGCAGCTTCGATCCGTCGCGCGGTACGGTGTCGGCGTGGTTGACCGGCCTGGTGCGCTACCGGGCGATCGACGTGATGCGCAAGCGCGCGCGCGAAGTCACCGGCGTTGAGCTTCCTGAGACGGCGGACGATACGCCCGGCGCGCTCGAACGGCTGCTCGCCAGCGCGGCTGGTGCGGCGCTGCACCGCTGCCTGTCGCTGCTGGACGCGCAGCCGCGTCAGGCCATCATGCTGGCGTTCGTCGATGGTCTGTCGCACGCCGAACTCGCGGTGCGCCTGAACACGCCGCTGGGCACGGTGAAGTCCTGGATCCGGCGCGGCTTGCAGTCGTTGAAGGGTTGTCTTGAGCCATGAGCGATTCACCGGACGATCCCGATCCGCTGGCCGCGGAGTACGTGCTGGGGACGCTGGATACGGTCACCGCGCGCCAGGTCGCTCAGCGTGCCGAGACCGACCCCGTCCTGCGTGCCGCAATCTCGGCATGGGAGGACCGGTTGACGCCGCTCGCCTCGCTGGTCGAGCCGGTGACACCGCCGGACGCGATGTGGCAGCGGCTTTCCGCTTCCATCGCATTCGATCCGATTGCCCCGGTGTCCGCCACTGTGCTGGCGCGGGCGTGGCGCAGCGTGGTGGTGTGGCGCGTCACATCGGGCGTCGGGTTGGCGCTGGCGGCCTCCCTGGCGCTGGCGGTGTGGCTGCGGCCGCCTCCCGCGCAGCCTGTGGCGGCGCTGGTCCCGGCGGGCAGCGAGGCCGCGGCGTACGTCGCGCAACTGGAACCGAACGGCACGCTCCGCGTGGCGGCGCTGCGGGCTGTGCCGGTGGCCGAAGGAAAGGACCTCGAGCTGTGGGCGCTGCCGGAGGGGGCGAAGCGGCCGATCCCGTTAGGGGTGTTGCCCGGGAGCGGGATCCGCGTCGTGCCGGTGGGGTTTCCGACCAAGGGGACGCAGTTGCTGATCAGCCTGGAGCCGAAGGGCGGGTCGCCGACCGGGCTGCCGACCGGGCCGGTGCTGTTCGGGGGGACGCTGCACGGGGTCTGACTGTCTCTGCGGGGGAGCGCCAGCGCCTCTTGCGAGTTGGCCACCGGCCTTCGGCGGACCCGCCCTGGATGAAACGGCGTCGGCTGCTTGACGTAGGTTCCCCCCTCCCCTTGAGGGAGGGGTTGGGGGAGGGGTCCGTTCATCCACAGACCGCGGATGTACGCACCCCTCCCCCTGGCCCCCTCCCTCAAGGGGAGGGGGGAACCTTGTTTCTTGTTAGTGGGGTTTTCAATGCCGGGTTCCACCGCGGGCCGGCACTAAGTTCCACAGAGAAAGATCATGCCAGAACCACAGCCAACACAAGACGACCCACGGAATACGACCATCTTTTCTGTGGAATTCAGTGCCGGTCCGCAGTGGGACTCGGTGTTGAAAACCCCAACCGCAGCCCGCACCGACCCGGCGTACCTTTCCACCGCCCTGCGGTCACGACATGGTTGGGGACAACGGCAGCAGCAAACGGACCGATCAATGCCCGAGCAAAAACCCGAACCACATCTCCCCAACGGCTGGCCATCCGGCCGCCCGCTCGCCATCTCCATCAGCGTCATGCTGGAAGGCTGGGCGGAGGGCAGTGCGCCTGGCATCGGCCCAATGGGGAACCCGTTGAAGCCTGGCGTGACAGACCTGCAAGCGCTCTCCTGGGCCGAATACGGTCCGAAGGCGGGCGCGCACCGCATCCTCGATCTTCTTGAGAAAGCCCGCGCGCACGCCGTGTTCTACACCAGCGGCGTCATCGCCGAGCGCTATCCGCAATTGCCGCGCAGCATCGCGGAACGCGGCCATGCGGTGGCGGCGCATGGCTGGAGCCAGGGCACGCTGCCGCCTTACCTGACATCCGACGCAGAGCTCCGCGACATCAATCGCTGCCTGGAGATGCTAAGCCGCACCGCAGGACAACGCCCGGATGGCTGGCTCAGTCCGCGCTGCACGCCCAGTGCGGTCACCTCGCGCCTGCTCGCGGCCGCTGGATATCGCTGGCACGCCGATATGTTCGACGCCGACCTGCCCTATCCCATCGTGACGCCCAATGGCAGGTTGGTCGGCATGCCGTTCACCATGGAAGTGAATGACATGCCGCTCTATGTCCGCTACGGCAACGAACCGGACGCGTTCACCCGCACGCTGGCGCGCATTGTCGAGGGCTGGCCAGCACTCGGCAGCCCACCTGCGTGCCTCGACATCACCGTCCACGCGCACGTGTTCGGCCGGCCGTACGGCGCGATCGCGTTCATGGATTCGCTCGCGTTGGTGCAACGCAGTCCGTGGTGCTGGCTGACGAACCACGCGGAACTTGCGAGGTTGTACGCATGAAAGTCAGTATCCTCGACGACTGGTTCGACACGCTGCGCACGCTGCCCAGCTTTGCAAGAATGGCCGGCCATGACGTGACGGTCTGGAACGATCACGTGCAGGACGTGGATGTGCTGGCCGACCGGCTGCGCGATGCCGAGGCGCTGGTATTGTTCCGCGAGCGCACGCAGATCCGCACGCCGTTGCTGGAGCGTCTGCCGAAGCTGCGGCTGATCAGCCAGCGCAGCGTGTATCCGCATATCGACATCGACACCTGCACCCGCCTCGGCGTGATCGTATCGTCCAGCCAGCACGCGGATACACCGTCCTGGTCCACCGCGGAACTGACCTGGGGACTGGTGATCGCGGCGATGCGGCAGATGCCGCAGCAGATGGCATCGCTGAAGGCTGGCACGTGGCAGTGCGGCGTCGGCACGTCGCTCGGCGGCAAGACGCTGGGGATTTATGGCTATGGCCGCATCGGCAAGGTCGTCGCGGGGTATGGCCGCGCATTCGGTATGAACGTGCTGGTGTGGGCGCGCGAGGCGACGCTGCCGCAAGCACGCGCCGACGGTTACGAAATCGCGCCAGGCAAGGCAGCGTTCTTCGAGGCGTGCGACATTGTCTCGCTGCACATGCGCTCGGTGCCGGCAACGCGCGGTATCGTTCGTGGCGAGGACCTGGCGCGCATGAAGCCGGCCGCGTTGCTGGTGAACACCAGCCGCGCGGCGCTGATCGAGCCCGGCGCGCTGGTCGCGGCGTTGCGTGCCGGACGCCCCGGCATGGCGGCGATCGATGTGTTCGAGGACGAGCCGATGCTCGACGTGGACCATCCGCTGCTGCACATGGACAATGTCGTGTGCACGCCGCATATCGGCTACGTGTCGCGCGACGAATATAACATCCAGTTCACCGACATCTTCGACCAGATCAACGCCTATGCGGCGGGGACACCGATCAATGTGGTGAACCCGGAGGTGCTGCGCGCCGCGCGGTGATGCGGCGCATGTGACGATCGATGCCCTCCGTCATGCCGACCTTCGCCGGCATGACGGATGGGTGATCGGGAGCCGCACGACCACCGGCTACCCGCCACCGGTGCAGTACGAACACCCGGCTTCCTGCGCGCGGTTGATGCCCCATACACCGGATGGAATGATCGTAATCCCCGGCACGACGTTTGCCGCCCATTCCTTCGCCGCGTCGTCCGGACTGACGCCCGCCTTGCTGGCGAGCATGCGGCTCAGGCCATGCAGTGCCAGGTTGCATGCACCGAATACCGCGCCGCTCATGAGCATGCGGTCAACGGCCGCGGCGTCAGCGCGCATAACGCCGTGTTTCGGGTGCAGGAACGGATTCTTTACAGCCGGTGCCTTGGTTTCCGGATCGATGATCCTGAGTGACTCGCCAATCTTGTATTTTTCCCACATCGCGTTGCCCAGCGCGATCGGCAATGCCTCAGAGCGCAGCACGACAACAGCCGTCGCCTTGCCCGATGCATTGGTTGCCACGAAATTGTAGGCGTAGATAAGCGGCCATCCGCCATTGACGGCATAGGCATCGAACACCTGGCGATGGCGTCCCTTCAGCTTGCCCGGCCAATTGGGTCCGTCAGCGTCGGATGCTGCCGCTTCCGCGCTGGACGCCGCGGGCAACAGCCCCGCAAGCCCGACGGCCGCCGCACCCGCAAGCCGGCCAAAGAAACTCCGGCGCGGTGCGCCACCCGTTGTGTCCGAGCCGGGATCGATCATCTGCTTCTCCATTCCGCGTGTTCGTCGTTCGATGGCTCCGAATGCCCGCGCCTAGTCGTGCGGCGCGGCAACCGCATTGTGCAAGCTGTTCGCGTTGGCCTTCATCCATTGCTGTATCGGCGGCCACGGCCCGGTCAGATGCTGCGACGGCGGGAAGGGGCCAATGAACGGCGGATAAGTCGCATCCACCGGCTTCAACGCGTGATCCGGAAAGTCCTTCTCTGTCCCCGCGTAATGTGGCCGAGGCTGGCTGTCGATGAACACGGCCACGTCGAACGCATCTTGCACGCTGAGGACTGGATGGGTGTAGTTCGTGCCAAATGGCATGTTGGCGTGAATGAAATTGGCCGCGGCGATCGGCCGCGCCATACCCGCGCCGTCGTTGAAGCTGTCCGGTCCCCACAGCGGCGGAAACTGGTAGCGATGCCCTTGCGCCGCTGCGTCCGCCGCCGGCCATCGCTGCCCGTGCCCGTCCGCCTGATGGCACACCGCGCATGTTGCCGCGAACACCTGGGCACCGTGTCTCGGATCGCTCGCCACGAGGGGCAGCGGGAGAGGGGGCGTGGAGCGTCCCGCGATGCTCTGGCCCGTCGGCACCCCGGTGCTGATAAATTTGATGTAGGCGAGCATCGCCTTCATTTGCGGACCGCCGATCGGCAGCGCATGCCCGTTCATGCTGCGCTCCATGCAGCCGTCGATCCGCTCCTCGAGCGTGCGCACCTCGTTCTCGCGGCCGATGAACACCGGAAACACGCCCCAGACTCCGGCGAGCGGCAGTGCGAACTTGGTCGTGCCCGCGTTGAGATGGCAGCTCTGGCATTCCAGCCCATTGCCGGAATAGCGCATCGCCGGGGCGGCGGCGTCTGGTCCGATCGTCTCCGCGGTGTGTACGATCAGATCGCGCCCAGCCCGCACCGTTTTGCCGTAGGCGTCCATCGGCAGCGAGTCGACATCCGGGATGGACCATTCCGCGGCCAATGCGGTTGCCGGAAGCGCACCGCAGAACAGCGCAATCATCAGGAGGAGTCTTCGCAGAATCTTTGACATAGTGGTGCCAATATCAACATTTCGGTGAAGTGGGCACGATTTTGTTTCGGTGTCAACGGGGGCCGCCGGCTACCGATGGTGTCAATGGTTTGCGCCCTATCCGGTACTGTTCGTTTGGTTTGCTTCGCGCAAGGAGAGAGCGAGCCGCCTATTGACGCCGCCCAATTGGTGGCTTTGATCGTGCCCGATATTTGGAGGGCCAGTGATGCAGGCTTGGGCGCAATTCTACACCACGGTTGCCACCGCCGCCGCGGGGCTGCTTGGCCTGTTGTTTGTCGTCGTTTCCATAAACGTCTCAGCCACGCTTGGCCCCGAGGCAGCCGTCTCCCGGCGACTGACGGAACAAGCGTTTCAGAATTATCTCGCCGTCATGCTGGTGGCATTCCTCGCACTGTTTCCCGGTATCAGCACGACGACTTTCGGAATGGTGATCCTTGTCACCACGGCGGGCGGGTCCGCGTGGGTCGTGATCAGGTTATGTCAGACCCTTGCCTTCCACATCAGACGAGGGTCCTGGGGCTATTCCCTGCGGCGGCACGTATCGTCGCTGATCGGGTTCGGAATTCTGCTTGTCTCGGCATTTCGCATGGCGCTTGACTGGGGCGAATCATACAACTGGCTCGCCGCCTCTACCCTTATCCTGCTGATCTCGGCGACCGCGGTTTCGTGGGAGTTGTTGAAACAGATGACGAACCGTCCTTCGTGATGACGCACAACCGTTCGATCGCCGACCAGCCTGTGCTGGAAACCGGCAGGCTGCTGCTTCGCCGGCCGGATGACGGGCATCGCGACCGAGGCTGCACGGGCCGTGGTCAACCATGCATTCCACGGGCTGCGGCTCGAATTCCTCAGCTCGGGCTACTTTACCGACAACCCGGCATCCGGCCGCGTCCGCGGCAAGCCTGGCTTTATCGAAATCGCGCGTACCGAACGTAAATGCCTGGCGTCCGGCACAACCTGCGCTGCGATTGAACTGCAGCTTCAGATGCATCACCGCGTCGCGTGACCGTGCCAGTCACATAGGAAATGCCCTGGCTTCCGTTGCGATCGTCGCAACGCGATGGGCGTTGCGTTCAACCAGAGGAACAAGCGAATGCGGCCCCGCCAGGAATGTCATTGCAATGTTGAATGCGCGGTATCCGATTATCGCTTTGACGACTTGTTCCGGGCGACGGCCTCACCTATCAGCGCCTTGAAAGCATCCGCATCCAACTCATCGTCCTCATGGATATCGATCGCCCGCCTGACATTGCCTTCAAGGCTGGCATTGAACAATCCGGAAGGGTCCTTGAGCACGGCGCCCTTGGCGAACGTCACCTTCACGAGGCTCTTGTAGGTCTCGCCGGTGCAGATCATGCCATCGCGATACCACACCGGAACGCCCCGCCACTTCCATTCCTCGACCACATCAGGGACCGCCTGCTTGATGAGTGCGCGGACATGGGCAAGCGTTTTGCCCCTCCAATCGCCGAGTTCCTTGATTCTCGCATCGATCAGTCGGGCAGGGGATTCGTCCTTGGTTGTTGCGGCCTTCGCCATATCGTTTGCAGCCCCTTCATCCCATCTTGCAGGCGACTTCATATTGGCGCGTAAGGTGGAATCCGTGTGCAAGTCAAGAACCGCGGTAAACCCCTAGCGGCCGGCCAGCCGGGCGACGACGGGCGCCAGGACATCCATATAGGGCTCATGGACAACGTAATAGGAGATGCCCCAGCGATCGCGGTACGCCCGAAGCTCTTCCACAATCTGGTCAACGGTCCCAACCAGAACGTAAGGGCTTCCAAGGACTTCATCCGGCGTGAGCTGCATCCACCGGCCCGCCAGATCTTCGGCCACCTGGCGGCGATCGTCAGTGACCACGACCTGCTGCACCAGCGCATTCAATTCCAGGCGCGCGTATCGCGCGTCGCCCGCAGCTTCGCGCACCAGCCGCACCCGCTCATCGACCCCCGACGGCCGCCATCCGGAAATGTCCGGCGGCACAGCGCCGCCGTTGCGAAACGTCAGTCCCGAAAATCCCACGATGTCGGCCTCCCGCGCCGCGAGCGCGAGCAACCGGCGGCCGTTGCCGCCAATAAGAATCGGCGGATGCGGTTTCTGCGCGGCCGGTGGCGAAACCGAGTGGCCGGTCACGCGATAGTGCCGGCCGGCGAAGGTGACGCGTTCTCCCGTTAGCAGGCGCTTGATGATGGCGACTGACTCCGCAAGCCTCTCGACCCTGGTTCCTCCCGGATCGAACGACAACCCTGCTTCGTCATATTCGGATTTGATACTCCCGGCACCCAGCCCAAGCTCGAACCGCCCGTCGGTCAGCAGATCGACGGTCGCGGCTTCGCGTGCCGCAAGCACGGGATGGCGAAGGTCGTTGTTAAGAACATTTGTGCCGATCCGCAGCGTTTTTGTCGCCGCCGCAGCGCTGATCAACGCCGGCATCGGCGAGACAAGGTCGGTGAGATGATCGGGGACAGTCAGCGTGGCATAGCCGAGCGCCTCGACCTTCCGCGCCTTGTCCTGCCATTCGGCTCGCGATTGCGCGTGCCGGACGCTTACGCCGAATCGGAAAGGCCTCACGTTTGGGCTATCTTGCCGGTGCATCTCGATCCCACCCCTTGATCATGGCCTGGACGATTCGAGCAAATCGGCGAAAATGAAGCCACCGCGTTCCACGACCGCTCCGACTTCCACCGTGATCGGACACTTGAACATCGGGCCGTCTCGACGCGAGGCCGGACGTTGCGTCAAACATAAGCGGTGCCAGCACGCATCCAAGCGAAACGACGCACATGATCGCCGAATCGGGAACCAGACGAAACCAGACCGGCGGCGTGGCGCACTCCCGACACGTCGATGCGGCCATCCCAGCGACCTCAAACGAACCAGCATCAACCACGCGCCTCGCGCCCGATCGACCCTCCTGCAAACAGAACGCACCGCCGCACCTGCCGCAGTTCCGCATCTTCTCCCCGGAGGAAATTTGCAGCCGGCGGGCACCCCAACCGAGCCGCAGCCAAACACGCCATCGGCTGGACCAGACCTCCCGGCATGATATACCGCGGCCTCCCAACGAACCGGAGGCCGCCTGAGAATGTCTCGCACTGGTACCGCCTCCGTCACGCAGCCGGAAGGATCATCCGGCGCGGATCAGGCTCGGCCAGCGCACCATACCACCGTTCGCTGCATCGCCGAGACCGCCGCCGCGTTCGCGCTTTCAGCGATCTTCTACCGCCTGCTCTACAGCCAGATGCCGTACCACGACGTGGCGCGCTTCCGGAACCAGATCGAGAGCGGCCATTTCGTCTGGGACATCGCGCACATCTTCCTGCAGCCGGCGACATTGCTGTGGCACCGCTATCTCGGCCTCGGCGAATCGGCGGTCGATAGCCAGCGCCATATCAACACGTTCGCCACCGCGCTCGCTGTGGCCATCTTCTACGCGATGCTGCGGCGGCTGCGGTTCCCCGCCTGGCAGCGCATCTTCGCCACGGCACTCGTCGCTGGCAGCGCCAGCGTGGTGACGCTCGCGCCGACCGGACACATGAAGCTGCTGGCGTTTCCGTTCGTGAATGCCGCGTTGTTTTTCGGCGTGGTCTGGGAACGCGAGCGCCCGCAACTGGGCCCGAAAGCGGCGCGTATGTGGATCGGCTGCGCCGCCATGCTCGGCCTCGCCGCCAGCTTCCTGGCCAGCGCGCTCGCCACGGGACCGTTCGCAACGCTGGCGGTGCTGGTCGCCTCGCGCCGAGCCGGCGATCGGTGGTCCGTTGCACTGCGCCGCGCCATCGCGTTTGGCGCCATCGCGCTGCTGCTGTTCCTCGCGCTGGCCTGCTTCGGCTTCATCGCGTTCTCCGGCCTGCCGCTCAGCGCTGACGGTTTGCGGCAGTCGGTAACCGCGAAGGCCGACCTCAAGCCGCCGGACTACGCGCTGACGGTGGCGCTGGCGCGCCTGGTATTCAGCACGGCCACCAACATCGCCGCCGCTCCGGCGCTGAGCGACATCGGCCGTGCCCTGATCTCACGCCAGGCCCATTCGGTGGCGCCGTTCTACCGCGTGCTGGCCGAACAATCGCTGCCCGTGCTCCTGACGTTGGCGTTGCTCGCTGCGATCTATGTACGTTCGGCGTTCGCCCTGGTGCGCGGCGCGGCCTGCATCGTACCGATCGCCTTCCTGCTCGGCGCACAGGCATGGACGATCTACTACGGCGTGGCGGACCCCGAGCACTGGTTCCAGCTTACCGCCCCCACCGTTCTGTTATTCCTGCTGCTGTTCTCGCCGTGGATGCGGCGTTGGGTGCTGCCGGTATGGGCCGGCACCGCGATCGCCGCGAACCTGGCGTTCGTCGCGGTGCCAGTCGCCCTGTATCCGCTGGACCGCTACCAGGCCGAGCTGCAGGCGCGCTTTACGCCGCGCGACCTGGTGATCGACTTCATGGCGTTCCCCGGCCGGCCCTGGGGCGGCGTGTTCCAACTGCCGCATGTTCCGCGGCTGGAACTCGATATGCTGGCGCGCGAGGTTTCCGATAACAACACGTACTTTGCGACAGTAAAGCAGCAGATCGACGCCGCCTTCGCGCGCGGCGGACATGTGTACGTGCTCGACGTGCTCGATCCCAACGCGTGGGACGCACCGTGGCCGGAACTCTATCGCCACCACATCACCAAGCCGGCATTGTTCGGCTTCTTCAACAGTCACTATGACGTTCGCTATGTCGGCAGGATGGCCGAAGTGAAGGCCTGGGAACTCACCCCGCGACCGGCGCCCGCCAACGGGGCACCCACCCATTGAGCCCGCCGGACAACCCACCCCGGGCCGCGCCGTCGGACGAGCGCCCGCGTCCGATGTTCTCGATCGTGGTGCCCGTGCATAACGAGGAAGACAACCTCGATACGCTGCACGAACGCCTGACCGCGGTGATGCAGACGCTGGGATCATGGGAAGTCATCTACGTGAACGACGGCAGCCGCGATCGCTCGCTGCAATGCCTGCAAGCGCTGCGCCGCCGCGATCCGCGTGTTGCAATCGTCAATCTCAGCCGCAATTTCGGCAAGGAGATCGCGACCACCGCCGGCCTGGATCATGCCGCCGGCGATGCGGTGGTCATCATCGATGCCGATCTGCAGGACCCGCCCGAGGTGATCCCGGACCTGGTCGCGGCGTGGCGCAACGGCTACGACATGGTGTACGCGCAACGCCGCCACCGCGCCGGCGAAACCTGGCTCAAGCGCACGACCGCCAACCTGTTCTATCGCCTCATGGCACAGGTCAGCCGCGTGGACATGCCGCGCAACACCGGCGATTTCCGCCTGATGAGCCGGCGGGCGACCGACGCCGTGCGACAGTTGCGCGAACACCACCGCTTCATGAAGGGGTTGTTCGCGTGGGTCGGCTTTCCCAGCATCGCCGTGCCGTATGATCGAGCGCCGCGTTATGCCGGCAAGACGAAGTGGAACTATTGGCAGCTTTGGAATTTCGCGCTCGAGGGCATCACCAGCTATACGGTCGTGCCGCTGAAGCTTGCCACGTATGTCGGCTTCGTCGTGGCGCTGGGCGCGCTGGTCTATGGCTTCATTATTGTCGTCCGCACGCTGTTGTTCGGCAACCCGGTCGCAGGCTATCCCAGCCTGGTCACGATCGTGTTGTTCCTGGGCGGCTTGCAGTTGATGACGCTGGGCGTCATCGGCGAGTACCTCGGCCGGGTGTTCAATGAGACCAAGCAGCGGCCACTGTATTACGTGGAGCATTTCGAGCCGAGCGAACCGAACTGATCGCTGGGCGAGGAACCAAATTCTCCCCCTCCCCTTGAGGGAGGGGTTAGGGGAGGGGTGCTCGCTTCCGAGGTCTGGCGGACGTACCCACCCCTCCCCCTAACCCCCTCCCTCAAGGGGAGGGGGGACTCAGCGAGGCACCGTCGTCTATCCTGTGCGTTGATCTCGCCCTGGAGACATCGCACCGACTATGGACGCCGTGCCGCCTGCCCGTGCCGAAGCCATCGGCGAGACCACCCCGCATCCGACAGTCCGCACCGTGCTCCGCCGCCTGTCGCCAACGGCGCGGCGGCTGATCGTCTGCCGCGCCGCGCGCAGCGTCGGCCAGGGCGCGCTGACCGCGGACTTCGCATTCTATCTCGCGGCGCTGCACTGGACCACCGTGCAGATGGGTGCGATTTACATGGGCGGCCTGATGTTCGGTGCCGTCATCACGTTGTTCTCCGGCCCACTCAGCGATGCGGTCGGCCGCAAGCCGTTCCTGATCGGTTACGGCATCGCGCAGATCGTGGCGGCGTTGGTCGCATTGCTGACCGCGCAGCCGTTGTGGCTGATCGCGGCATCGGTGATTGGCGCGTTCGGCCGCGGAGCCAATGGCGCGGCGGGTCCGTTCGGACCCGTGGAACAGGCGTGGCTGTCGGACGGCCTGGCCGAATCGGATTTCGGCCTGGTGTACAGCATCAATTCCGCCGTCGGGTTCGGCGGCATGGCCACGGGAGCAGCTATCGCCGCGCTGCCGCCGCTGTGGCGGCATAGCCTGCCTGGCGCGTTGAGTTATCGCCCATTGTTCCTGGTCGTGCTGATCGGCGCGCTGATCACCCTGGTGCTGTTGTTCCGGATGACCGAAACGCGCAAGCCGCGCGTCGATCGCGGTGCGTCCCGCGTCGCGTCAGCGGAACGGCGGCACGAGCGCAGCATGCTGCTGCGGCTGATCGGGATCAACACGTTGAACGGCCTGGCAATCGGTATCATCGGCCCGTTCATGGCGTTCTGGTTCCATCTGCGGTTCGGCGAGGGACCCGGCGCGATCGGCCCCGTCATGGCGTTGGGCTTTGTCGCGGCGGCACTGGCGTCACTGTGGACCGGGTGGCTGACCCGTCGCCTGGGCGCAGCGCTGTCCGTTGTGACGATGCGGTTGGCAGGGCTGGTGCTGCTGGTGACAATGCCGTTTGCGCCGAGCTATGGCATCGCGGCGGCCTGTTACGTGCTGCGCGCGGCGTTCAATCAGGGAACCTCCGGCGCGCGGCAGGCGGTGGGGCTGCGGCTGGTCGGTACCGGTCGTCGCGGCCTGGCGGCGAGCCTCAACGCGGCGTCGATGCAGGTGCCACGGGCGTTCGGCCCGGTGCTCGGCGGGTTGCTGTTGGAGACGAATCTGCTGGCGCTGCCTTTGCTTTTGGCAGCATCGCTGCAGGCGGTTTATCTGGCGTTATATACGCTCGCGTTCCGGCGGATCGAATAGGCTGCTGCGACGGCGGGTCGGGTGCACGCGGTGCCCGCGGTTCTCCGCGTTAGAAATACAACAGAGCGTACAACCACGCTCCACCGGCAAGGACGCACCGAAAACCGAAGCGTGCCCGCGGCCCCAACCGCGGGCACGCCCCAGCCTGCCAAGCCTCACGCCAGCACCAGATCCGGACCCAGCACTTTCCCCTTCGTCTCCGGCCCGACCAGCAGCGCGAGGATGAAGCTGATTGCGCCGAACACCGTGCCGATCAGCATCGAGATCCCGAACCCGACGCCACAGTGGCTGGCGATATAGGTCAGGATCAGCGGGACGAACCCGGCGCAGAACGAGCCGAGGTAATAGACGAACGCTTCCGCCGTGGCGCGGACCTCGGTTGGGAAGCGTTCCGCCAGTTCGATAGGCAGTGAATATTACCTCTGTAATAAATCATATGCTTTCCTCTCGGTGTGATACCAGGGGCCATAAGTTTTGACGTACGGCTGCACGGCACGTCCCCTCGTGTCATGACCGGGCCTGCCCGGTCACCCACGTCTTTGCCGCATGCCGCGAGACAAGCCGTGGGTGGCCGGGCCAACCCTCGGGTCAAGCCCGTGGGCATGGCCCGGCCATGACACAAGAGTCAGGACTTTCGGCCCCTGGTATGACTCTGTGGCTAAAGCTTCTGCTTTGTGAAACTCTACTGTTAAATGCTTCCTTGCTTCCCTGCCTGCTGTCCCCGCTGCCCGCCCCCAACCCGTGTTGCCTCCCCCCTCATCGGACAGCCACCATGCTGGGCAACCACCCCAGACCCGGCTACTCACGATCCATGGACACTATCTTTCGCGGCGATGTCACCACCGCCCGCGGGCGCACGCTCGCCTGGGTGGACGCGCTGTTCATCGACCACGCCGTCTTCCGCCTCGTCTGGAGCAACCTGGCGACCGTTGCGCCCGGCCGGCTGTACCGCTGCAACCACCCCACGCCCGCACGGCTGGAATCGATGACCCGCCGCCTCGGCCTGAAGACCCTGATCAACCTGCGCGGCCAGGCGCGCAACGGCTCCGACGCCCTGTCGCGTGATGCCGCCGCCCGGTTGGGCCTCGACTTCATCGACATGGCCCTGGAAAGCCGCGGCGCGCCGCAGCGCGACCGCATCCTGCGGCTGCACCACATCTACCAGACCATGCGCGCGCCGGCGCTGCTGCACTGCAAGTCGGGCGCCGATCGCGCCGGTCTCGCCGCCGGCCTTTACGTCCTGCTCCAGGGCGGCACCGCGCGCGACGCGCTGCGCCAGCTTTCCTGGCGCTTCGGCCACATCCGCGCAGCGAAGACCGGCATCCTCGACGCGTTCTTCCTGCGCTGGCAGCGCGAGGGCGAAGGCCGCAAGCCCTTCCTCGACTGGGTGCGCGAGGACTACGATGAAGCCGCGTTGCGGCGGGACTTCCACGCGAACGGTCTCGCCAGCTTCTTCAACGACTGGATTCTGGCACACGAATGACCGCGGAGGAGGTGCCGTAAACCCTGCCGATCGCCGCCTGGCACGGTCCGTTCGAACCGGACCTGCAGCGCCCCGCGGTGGACGCGCTGAAAAGCGGCAAGGTGCTGGCCCTGCCGGCTTTGCCCTTCACGATCGCCCCGGAGGAGCCCCCGCTGCCGGATCCCGCGACCCTGGGCGAGCGCGGCAAGAAGGTCAGCCTGGAATCCGCAGATGCGCCGCCTGAACACCACGGCGCTGCCTGTCACGGATGCGACGACGCGGCGGCGATGATGCAACGCTACGCCGACGCGGCCTTGTCGCTGCTGGCCGACCTTCTGCCCGGCCACGCCGCGCAACTGCAACGCGCGCGCACCAGCTTCCGCCCCGCCGAGATCGAGGGTCGCGCCTACTCGGCGCGCCGTGACGACCGGCGGCTACATGTCGATGCCTTCCCAACCCGGCCGATGGCGGGACGGCGCATTCTGCGGGTGTTCTGCAACGTCGCGCCTGATGGCGCGGCGCGCGACTGGCTGGTGGCGAGCCGTTCGCGGCATCGCCGTCGCGTGCCCGCAGAACGCGGTAACCGGGATCGCTCAGCAGTCCGAATTCCTGACCCGTGTCCAGCGCACTGGGCGCGCGGCGATCGCTCCGCGGTCGAACATGGCGGCCCGGACGGGTGCAACGTGGAGAACCTGCGCACACCCAGCGGCGGTACGCATCAAGCGGTGCGTCCCGCCCTACTCGTCGTCGCCCTTGCGGAACGGCGATTGTTCGACCAGCGCGTCCATGTCGGCACGGATTGCCGGCCGCTCCTCCTCCAGGAAATTCGCGATGGCCCGGCGCAGCCCGGAATGCGCGATCCAGTGCGCGGAGTAGGTCGGCTGCGGCAAATAGCCACGCTGGATCTTGTGCCGCCCCTGCGCGCCGGCTTCCACGCGCTTCAGGCCGTGCTCGATCGCCCAATCGATCGCACGGTAGTAGCAGAGCTCGAAATGCAGGAACGGCCAGTCGCCGCGGCAGCCCCAGTTGCGGCCGTACAGCGCTTCGTCTCCGGCCAGGTTCAGCGCACCCGCCACAGGCTTGCCGCCGCTCTCTGCCAGCATCAGCACGACGCGGTCGCCCAGACGCTCGCCCAGTAACGAAAAGAACTGGCGCGTCAGATAGGCCGAGCCCCACTTGCGATCCACAGTCGAGCGATAGAACCGATAGAACGCATCCCAGTGCACCTCCTTCAGATCGGACCCGCTCAGCGCATGGAACGTCAACCCCGCGGCATTGGCGTCGCGCCGTTCCCGCCGCAGCACCTTGCGCTTGCGCGACGCCAGCGCGCCGAGGAAATCATCGAACGTGGTGTACCCCTCGTTCTCCCAGTGGAACTGCATCCCCAGGCGCTGCAGCCAGCCGGCCTCACCCAGTTCGCGCCATTCGTCCTCGTTGCAGAAGGTCACGTGCACCGACGACACGTCCAGCGACCGGCACGCTTGCTCAAGTGCCGTCGCCAGCGCCGCCACCGGCACACCTGACCCCGGCCGGCGCAACAGCCGAGGCCCCGGCACCGGGCTGAACGGCGCGGCCACCTGCAATTTCGGATAGTAGTTGCCGCCGCCGCGCTCCAGCGCATGCGCCCAGCCGTGGTCGAACACATATTCGCCGTAGCTGTGCGACTTGGCGTACATCGGCGCGATCGCGACCACCGTGCCGTCCTCGCCGCGCAGCACCGCGTGCTGCGGCAGCCAGCCGGTGCGGGCGTTGGCCGAGCCGCTGTCTTCCAGCGCGCTCAGGAAGGCGTGACTGACGAAGGGATTGCCGCCGCCGGCGCACAGGTCCCAGTCTTCGGCCGGGACTTCGCCGATCGCGCGGTGCAACGTCAGCGTGAGGGTGGCGGAACCGTCTGGCATGCCGCGAGCGTAAGGGGCTTTGCCGCACTTGTCAGGGGTTTTCCGAGCTGGTCCGGCCGTCGAAACAACCGCAGAACAGGAGGACGTCATGGCCCTGAGCAAATTCATCATCGAACGCGACATTCCGGCGGTCGGCTCGCTCGAACGCGACCAACTGCGCGGCGCCGCGGCCAGGTCCAACGAGGTGCTGACCCAGCTCGGCCCCGACATCCAGTGGGTCGAGAGCTATGTCGCCGCGGACAAGACGTTCTGCGTCTATCTGGCGAAGGACGAGGCGATCATCCGCAAGCACGCCGAGATCAGCGGTTTTCCGGCGACCAAGATCACCGAAGTGCGCAAGATGATCGACCCGACGACCGAGCGGCCCGACTGACGCAACCGCCCGCCTGACGGTCAGAAGATCTCGAACATCCCCTCCACCTCGACCGCGGCGTCGGCGGGGAGGGCAGGGACGCCGATCGTGGTGCGCGCGTGCCGGCCGGCCTCGCCGAAGACGGCAACGGCGAGGTCGGATGCGCCGTTCATCACCTGCGCATGGTCGCTGAACTCGGCCGGCGAGGCGATGAAGCCGCCCAGCCGCACCACGCGTTGGACGCGATCCAGGTCGCCGCCGCAGGCCGCCTTCAAATGGCCGAGCACGTTGATGAAGCAGATGCGCGCCGCTTCCTTGCCGCGCTCCAGCGACACGCCCCAGCCCAGTTTGCCGGTGATCGCGACCTTGCCGTCGATCGCCGGCACCTGGCCGGAGATCACCACGAGGTTGCCGGTCACGGCATACGGCACGTAGTTGGCGATCGGCGCCATCGGGGCGGGCAGCGTGATGCCGAGCTCGGCGAGTCTGGTTTCGATACGGCCGGGCATGGGGGTCTCCTGGTCTGGCGAGGTTACTTTGGCCGTGGTGCCCATGCCGGGCAACTGCGCCGTTCAGGTTCCGCCCATCAGCCGCGCGCAACGTCGCGCGCGCTCTGCCAGCACATCCGTCATCCGATCGAGCACCGCGTGATCGAGTCCCGTCGCGCGGGCGCGCCGCACCTCATCCGACGCAAGATCAGGCAAGGCGATCGCCATTTCGACGATGCGTTCCGTCAGCCCGGCTTCATCCAATCGCGCATCCGCCGCAAACCGGCGCCATTGCCTCGGGCCGATCTCCTCCAGCCGGTATTCGCCGCCGATGCTCATCGCCATCCGTATGCGCAGCGGATCGAAATGCGGATAGACCAAAGCGGTGGCGAGGTCATAGAGCGGCGCCAGTCGAACCAGCCCGCCGCGACGTCATCCTTGGTCAACCAGGCAACGCCATCGAGCTTTCCGGTACCGACGTCCTGAAGGCGCTCCTCGGCTACGAATTGCACCGCACCGGCACAGTCTTCCCCCACTTCGCGGATCAGCGCGAAGGCATTGCGCGGCGATACGCCGAACTGGCGGCCCCATCGTTGCAGCACGATCTCGTTGTCCGGCAGAAGGCCCCACAGGAACGCCTCGATCGATGCAAGGGATCGCTGACATCTTGAAATGCAAGCGATCGCTGTCCCCGCGTGCAAGCGTGCCGTTCCCGGGTCGGATCGGCCGGTTACTCCTGCCCTACCACCCGCAGTGCCCGCCGCCGTGCCCGTGGCGAAGCCTCCGCCGGCAGCTCCAGCGGCAGCAACGGCGAGCGGTCCCGCGCGCCGTTCCCCACCGTGTCCGCTTCTTCCGGTTCCGCCTCGGGAATATCGCGCCGGCCCAGGTAATTCGCCGCCAGGTGGCGGAACGCGTAGTCGAGCAGGGACGTGGCGTAGGAGACGGCCGGGTCGCCCTCCACCGCTCCGGCGGGACCGAAACGGGTGAAGGTGAAGGCCTCGATGAAGTCCTCCAGTGGCACGCCGTGCTGCAGGCCAAGGCTGACGGCGACGGCGAAATTGTCCATCAGGCCGCGGAACGCCGGGCCTTCCTTGTGCAGCGCGATGAAGATCTCGCCCAGCGTGCCGTCGCCGTATTCGCCGGTGCGCAGGAACACTTTGTGGCCGCCGACCGCGGCTTTCTGCGTGTAGCCGGCGCGGCGGTGGGGCAGGGCGCGGCGCGGCGCTGCGATCGCCGGCTGCCACACGGGCATGCCGCGCGGCGGCATGGCGTGTACGAACGCCGCGACGGCGTCATGCATGGCGTTGGCGTCGGCCGCCGTTGCCACCGGGAACGGGTCGCTGCCTGCGAGGACGCTGGCCAGCGCTTCCTCGGCGGTCAGTCCGCTGACGGCGAGCCACGTACACGCCGCCCGGGTCAGCCCGCCGTTTGCGGCGAGCGGAGAGAAGGCGGGGGCGATGCCGCCGGTCTCGGCACCGAGCAGGGCCTCGGGCGGCCCGGGCGGCAGGATCGCGGTGGTGCAGGCATGGCGCGGCGCGCCGGCCGACAAGGCGGCGGACCGGGCAGCGGCCGCGGCTTCGGCCAGTCCCGGCAGAACAGTGAGAGTCGGCGCGGCAGGCCAGTCCGGCAACGTCGCCTGAACCAGCGCTGCACGCGGTCCCAGCGTGGCCGAGGCAGCGTCCGCGCGTCCGCGCAGGATGGCAGCCAAAGCGCGAGCAATGTCGCGTGCCGCAGCGCTGCCGTAGTCGATCCCCAGCGCGGCCAACAGCCCGGCCAGATCGGCCATGCCGACGGCGATGCGCGACGAACCGCAGGCCAGGGACAGCGCGAACACCGCCGTTTCCACGGCTGCCGCGAACCCTGCGGCGTCGAACACGCCGTCGTCGAGAAACGCCGGAAGATTCAGCACAAAGCGCGGGGCCGCGGTCTCCTGCCCGAGCCAGATCGCCTCGTCCGGTGCGCCGCGGCGCAGCAGCAGCAGGCGATGCAGACGGTCCTCCAGCGGCAGGCCGATGCCGGCGTTGCGCGCGGCGTCGGCGACCGGCCCAATCCAGGCCCGCGCGGCCTCGGCCAACGATACCGGCCCGTCGCCGGGTGCAAGTGCCGCCAGCGCCGCCGCCGCCGTATCGTCCCACGACGCGGGCAGCGTCACCCGCCGCTGCGGCGCATCGGGATCGGCGCCCGCGAGGGTCCGCCGCATCCGCACGCCATGCCAGACAGGGTGCAACTTTGGATGGTTCCTCATGCGTGCCATGCTAGGGCAGGGCGCGCGACTCGGGAAGAGTATTTTGTGGCTGCCACGCCAGTGGACCACAAAATCCTGTGGACGAATGCCCGCGCACCGACCCAACCGGTGCCAACAGAAGGGGGAATGCGTCCATGGCCGAACCGGCCGCCAGCACCACACGCCTGCTCGCCGAGCTCGACGACCATCCGCTGTCCCCGCGGCAGCGCTACGCCGCGATCCTGGTCGCGCTGGGCGAGTTCATCGACGGCTACGACCTGATCGTCATGGGCGCCGCGTTGATCCTGCTGCGCCCGCAGTTCCACCTGACGCCGGCCGAGATGGGCGGGCTCGGTGCCTCCACCTTCCTCGGCGCCATGGTCGGACTGCTGATCTTCGGCGACATGTCCGACCGTTGGGGCCGGCGCGCCATATTCGTCGCCAATCTGCTGTTCTTTGTCGTCTTTTCAATAGTTTCCGCCTTCGTCCAGACCGTGCCGGAGCTGTTCGTCGCCCGCTTCCTGGTAGGCGTCGGCGTCGGCATGGACATCCCCACCAGCGCCGCGTACCTGGCCGAGATCGCGCCGCGCCGCCGCCGCGGCATCATCGCCGGCTCGCTGCTGAACATCACCTGGATCCTGGGCGCGGCGACCTCCAACCTGGTCGCGCTGCCGCTGCTGGCGTGGTTTGGCAACGACGCGTGGCGCTGGATGTTCGGCCTGGCCGCGGTGCCCGCCGCGCTGGTACTGCTCGGCCGCCAGGCGCTGCCGGAATCGCCGCGCTGGCTGATCAGCCACGGCCGCGCCGACGCCGCCCGTAACGCACTGCAATCCTTCGGCATCCAGGCCGACGCCACCGCCTTGTCGCGGCTCACCTCCCGCACCGGCTCCTACGCCGAGTTGTTCCGCCCACCCTACCGATCTCGCGTGCTGCTGGTGGCGCTGGTGTTCTTCCTGAACTGCATCTCCGGCCCGCTCTCGACGATCGCCGCGCCGTTCGTCCTGCGCACCGTCGGCGCGCTGTCCGCCGAGACCAGTCTGCTGTTCGGCACTCTAGTCTGGTGCACCAGCCTGCTCGGCGTGCTGGTCGGGGTGACGCTGATCGACCGCCTCGGCCGCCGCCGGCTGTTGTATGTCGCCGTCATCCCCGAGGCCTGTGCCGCGTTGTTCATGGCCTTCGCCGGGCCAGGCCATCCGCCGATGCTGGTCGCCGGCTTCTTCGCGTTCAGCTTCTGCAGTTGGCTGGGGCCGGCGGTGCTGACCTGGGTGTGGTCCAGCGAGTTGTTCCCGACGCACCTGCGCGGCCGCTCGCAGGGGTTCTGCAACGCGGCGTGCCGGCTGGCGATCTCGCTCAACATCTTCCTGATCCCGGTCGGCGTGGCGACCATCGGCTTCACCGCGTCGATCGTTATCCTGTCGCTGCCGCTGTTCGCGCTCGCCGCGCTGGTCGGCGCATGCCGGTTCCTGGACAGCGAGGGACAAAGTTTGGAGGCGCTGAGCGGAGAATGACCAACCGCGTACGGCGCCGTAATACAATACACCGAACGATCTGCTTTCGGCGGACGTCCGCGATAGTGTCATTGCGAGGGAGAAACTTGGGCCATCTGTCATTGCGAGTTGGCAACCGGCCGATGGCCGACCCGCCCTGGATGAAACGGCGTCGGCGGCTGGACGCAGGTTCCCCCCTCCCCTTGTGGGAGGGGTTGGGGGAGGGGTCGAGGCGTACAAATCGACCCCTCCCCCAGCCCCTCCCTCAAGGGGAGGGGGGCCTTGTTGCTTGTTAGGCCGCTTGGCCGAAGCAATCTTCCGGGGGGATTGCTTCGGCCAAGCGGCCTCGCAATGACAGGCGAACGGACGTCCGAGACGCTGTCGCGCTTCGTTCAGCGCGAGTCATTCTTCCGGCGTGCAACCGCCGGAGTGGAGTCGATCGGTTCCCTGCCAGATTTCTATGCCGTGAAAAGGCCCGATCGGATGCGTCTTGCAGTTGTCCTGTGCGGATTGGATCGCGCTGTTGAGATCGGATGCGACCAGATCGCCGCCAACGATGATTTTCCCGCGCTCATCCAAACAATAGTAACGAAATTCCGCCATCGCCTGCCTCTCCGCGTCTTGTGTTGGGCACAGGTGCCTGATGCGGAGCGGAATCGGATGCTTCGTGCTCTCCTCGTCGCAACACCGGCAGACACGAAACTCGTCTAACCATGCAATGCGGCGTTTTTTCGGAAGCGATCGGCCGCGATGTCGCCGCATTGGCCGGCGATGCGGCCGCAGCACACTTGCCCGTGTTGCGGCCGGCGAGGTGCGTGGTCGCGCGTTGCCGGAAAGCCCCCCTTACGCCGCCAGTGCATCGCTCCCGGCATCGTCCCGCACCGCGCCCAGGAACCGATCCACCTCACCCCGCAGCGTCTCGGCCTCGCGTCCGATCTCCGCCGCGCCCGACAGCACGTCGCGGCTGATGCTGCCGGCGTTGTCCGCCACCGTCACCACATGCTCCATCGCCTGCGCCGTGGCGGCGGTCGCGCCGGACACCGCCTGCACGTTCGCGGCAATCTCGTGCGTGGTCGCGCTCTGTTGCTCCACCGCGGCGGAGATCGCGGCCGACACCTCGTCCATCCGGCTGATGATGGTGCCGATTTCGGTCATCGCCGCCACCGCGCCGGACGTTGCCGTGCGCACCGTCTCGATCTGGCTGCCGATATCGGCGGTGGCCTTGGCGGTCTGTGCCGCGAGCGTCTTCACTTCGCCGGCAACCACCGCGAAGCCCTTGCCGGCCTCGCCGGCGCGTGCCGCCTCGATCGTTGCGTTCAGTGCCAGCAGGTTGGTCTGGCCCGCGATGTCGCTGATCAGGTGCACCACGTCACCGATGCGTGCGGTTGCTTCGGACAACCCCTGCATCGTGCCACGGCTGGCCTCGGCGCGCTGCACCGCCTGCCGCGCGACGTCCGCTGCCGTGGCGACCTGGCGGGATATCTCCGCCACGCTGGACGTGAGTTGCTCCACCGCCGCCGCGACGGTCGTCAGATCCTGCGAGGACTTGGCGGCTTCGCCCGCCGTGCCGTGTGCTTCCGAATGCACCGTGCCCGCGGCCTGCGACATTGCCTCGGCAGCCCGGCGCATGCTGTCGGCCGACGCAGCCAGCGCCGCCATCACGCCGGCGATTGTGCCGCCGAAATCCCGCGTGTGCTTTTCCATCGCCGCCTGCCGCCGCTCCCTCGACGCGCGCGCGGCCGATTGTTCGCTGGCCAGGCGTTCCGCCTCGAACGCATGCTGTTTGAACACCTCCAGCGCGCGCGCCATGTCGCCGATCTCGTCCTGGTCGTCACGCTCCGGCACTTCGATGCTGTGGTCGCCGGCTGCCAGGCGCCCCATCACGTTGGTCATGGCGGTGAGCGGGCGCACGATGCCGCGGCCAATCCGGAATGCGAGGCCGGTACCGACCACCAGCGCGACGACCGCGAGAATTTCCTGCAGCGACGATGCGGTGGAGACAGTCCCTTCTGCCGCCCCACGACTGTCCGCGAAGCCTTGCGCCAGCGACGTCACCGCGCCGTCGAGCTGCGTCTGCATGGCCAGGAGCTGCGGCCGCATTTGCTCTTGATACAGTGTCCCGGCCGCCAGCCTGGCGGTCGAAAATGCCGCGAACCCGTCCATGTACGCGGTCAGCGCGGTGCGCACCGGCCCGGTCAGGGCCGCCACATCCGGCTTGGCCGTGCGTTGCAGCGCGCCGATCGCGGCATCCGCACGTGCGGCGTTGGTCTTGAACGTCGCGGGACCGGCCTTGTCCAGCGTGGCCATGAAACGCCAGTTCGCCACGCGCACCAGCAGCACCGCTGCCTCCACATTCGCGGCGGACTCCGACATGGCCGGATCGTGGGTGGCCCGCGCGGCCTCCACCAGCCGCCCAGCGGCCGCGGTCAGTGCGTCGCCGCCGGTGAACAGCGTGGCGCGCTGGGCCAGCCAGGTGGCGCCGAGCCGATCGAACTGGTCGAGTTTTTCCAGATGCGCGCGCAGCGCGTCCTGCGCGGCGCGATAGGTGCTCCGACGTTGCTCGGACAGCGTGGCCTGGGCGGACTCGGTCAGCAGGCCGTCCACCCGGCCGGCGTCCTCCTTGGCGGCTTTCACGGCCGCCGGGTCAGCGTCCGCCAGGTACTGCGTCTCCGCCTGTCCGACCGCCTGGAGCAAGCGCGTCACGGTCAATACGCGCTGGGTATTGGCCGCCAGTGCGTCCATCTTGCCTACGCTCGTGTCGATACCGGAGAGCTGATAGACGCCGAAGACAGCGATGCCGAGGCTCAGGACGACGAGCGCGCCGAAGCCGAGATAGATGCGCGTGCGCACCCGAAGTTGAGCCAGACCCATGTGTGCCCTCGATGGTTCTGCCGGCGGAGGCAGGGAAGGGCGCATATTCCGACGAATTTACTGACGGCGGGTTAACGCTGAACCGATTGGGCCGCGCTGGCACTCCGGCCGCGACTGGCTTACAGCAGCACAACCCGGCCGTACCTGCCACCATTGGAAGGACCCCGCCGCATGGCGATCTCGTTCCGCCCGCTGCACAGCCATTTCGCCGCGGAAGTGCAAGGCTTCGACATGCGCGAGCCGATCGACGCCGCGACAACGCGCATATTCGAGGACGCGATCGATCGCCACGCGGTGCTCGTGTTCCCGGCGCAGCAGGTCGATGACGCGCAGCAGCTTGCGTTCACCGCGAATTTCGGACCGCCCGACATCGGCCGCAAGAAGGCGGTGCAAACCGCGGATGCACGCGTGCCGCCGGAAATGATCGATCTGTCGAACCTCGACGAGAACGGCTACGTCATCGATCCCGATCACCGCCGCGTCCTGTCCCTGCTGGGCACGCGGCTGTGGCACACCGACAGTTCCTATCAGCGCCCGGCGGCGAAGTTCTCCATGCTGCGCGCGGTCGCCGTGCCGCCCTGGGGCGGCGAGACCGAGTTCGCCGATTGCCGCGCCGCGTACGACGCCCTGCCGGAGGTGTTGCGGATCGAAGCCGGGGATCGCTTCGCCGAGCACTGGGTGCACCACTCGCGCAGCACGCTGGGCTGGGAACCCACCGAGGCGGAAATCCGCGGCGCCATGCCGCCGGTGCGCTGGCCCCTGGTGCGCGTGCACGCCGGCAGCGGACGCAAGACGCTGTATATCGGCGCGCATGCCCGCCGCGTGATTGGTCTGAAGCTGCCAGCCGGGCGGATCTTGCTGCGCGACCTGCAAGAACATGCGACGCAGCCGGCGTTCGTGTATCGCCACGCGTGGCGTGTCGGCGACCTGGTGCTGTGGGACAACCGCGCGGTGATGCACCGCGGCTGCCGTTACGATCTCTCACAGGTGCGCGACATGCGACGCACGACGGTACTTGATCCGGTGTCGGTGACCGAGCGCGATTGCGAACCCGACGCGGCGGCCGCGTAGCGAGACGGGAGGTGAGAGGTGCAAGGTGCAAGGTAAAGGATTCCCCCTCCCCTTGAGGGAGGGGGTTAGGGGGAGGGGTGGGTGCCGCGCAGACCCCTCCCCCGAACCCCCTCCCCCTAACCCCCTCCCTCAAGGGGAGGGGG
>DASXFW010000298.1:0-4168 GCA_036489395.1 Acetobacteraceae bacterium
ACCCCTCCCCCAACCCCTCCCTCAAGGCGAGGGGGGAACCTGGTTTCTTGTTAGGCCCGGAGGGTTCGTCGGCATGACGTGGGGGCGACGCCGGCACAGACCTCGCAATGACAGAACGTGCAGCCTATAGCTTCAGCCGCACGCCAGCGACGATCGTCGGGCCCGGCGTCTGGTAGCCGTTCACCGGCTCGAACCTGGAATCGAAGATATTCGTTCCGTTCGCATAGACCTGCATTTTCGGCGTCACGTCGTACGTCACCGTAAGGTTCGCGATCAGCCCATGCGGCGAGGTGACGATATCGCTTGTGCTGAACCCTCCATTATCCACCAGGAAGTCCTGGAATGCGCCGGTGTAGAGCACTTCCGGCGCAATCTTCAGGCGCGGAAGTGGCGTGATCGTGGCATCGAGCGACGCGGTCTGCTGCGGCCGTCGCAGCAGCGGCGAATTGGTATCGGCATCGCGCGCATAGGTGTAGGTCCACGCGGCCTGCAGCAGCACCCAGCGGGCCGGATGCAGCGTCAGCTCCGTCTCCACGCCCTGCATGTGCGCCGAGCCGATATTCTCCGCCGTATCCACCGGGGTGAACGTCGCCACGATCAGATTATTCACCTGCTCATTGAAGTAGGTCGCACCGAAGCTGACGAAATCGGCGCGATGCCAGGCCGGCAGCGATGTGGTGAAACCCGCTTCCCATCCCTGCGCGCTTTCCGGTTGCAGGTTTGGGTTGCCGACATAGCCGGATGAATCGACACCGAACCGATCGAACAGGGACGGGGCGCGGAACGCGGTGCCATAGGCGGTCTTGAAGCTGGTATCGAGATCGGGCACGTGCACCACCGCGCCGAGCCGCCAGGTCGTCGGTGAATTCGGTCCTATCCAATCCTGTCGCACCTGACCGGTGACAGTCAGCCTGTGCCACAGTGTACTTTGCAATCCGGCGTAGGCGGCGTCATCAGTCTGCGCCGCGGTCGCGTTCTGCGCATAGGGAAAGCCGGCGTACGAATCGTTGGTTCGAACGTTGATGTTGTCGCCGGTGTATTCGTAACCAAACGTCGCATCGGTGGCGGACAGTGCCGATACATGCAGCAGGTCGTCCAGGTGTACCGTGTTGTTCCACTGCAAGTCGGTGCGATAGCTGTGATAACGGTCATCGACCGACGCCAGGTTCGGATCGGCCAGGTTCAGCGGCTCGGCGTAGCGCCGATCCTCCTGCTCTCGCCCCAGGAAGACGCTGGTCTGGTAAGTACCGTGGAACAAGCTGGATGTAACGCCGATGCGCCCGAGCATGGACGAGTCCCATCCGGTGGCGTTGGCATCGTCGAATGTGGGATCGCCGAGTTCGTTGAATCCGAAGATTGACTCGTGACCGCGCAGCAGCAGCGACAGCCGCGTGCCGGGCAGTATCGTATAGCCAAGGTTCAACGTCACCAGCCGGTCGCGATAGCCCTGCGCCACGCCACTATAGATCGACTCGCGCTGCGGCGTGGTGTCGTAACCGCGTTGCGACTGCGACGCGACGGTCAGTGCGTAATCCAGCGGCCCCTCGATGCCCGAGGCGACGACGCTGCCGCGCACCTGTGCCGGATAACCGCCGGACAGATCGGTGTCCACATGCAGCCCCGGCTCTGTGCCGCGGCGGGTGATCAGGTTGATTACGCCCCCGATCGCGCCGGAACCGTACAGCGCGGCCATCGGGCCGCGGATCACCTCGATGCGCTCGATGTCGGCCAGCGTATCGGTGCCGAAGTTGAACGCGCCGGACGAATCCGCCGCGTCGTTGATCGGCATGCCGTCGATCAGCACCAGCACGTGGTCGGAGTTGGCGCCGCGGATGAAGACGCTGGCATTGCCGCCAGGTCCGCCGGACTGGCTGACGCGGATGCCGGGGATGGCCGACAGCGCATCAGTCAGCGTGTTGTAGTCGCGCGTCTCGATCGTGGTGTCGTCCACCACCGAGACGCCGGCGGGGATGTCCGCCTCCGGCGTCGGGATACGCGTCGCGGTAACCACGACCGGCTGTATTGCCTCATCCGCCGAAGCGGGGGTTACGAACATTGCTGCCAGCAGCGCCAGGATGGTGCGCATGCGGGTCCTCCATCAATCCGTGGATCGACGGCCCGCCTTCGGGTTTCTCCCCGTTGCCCCGGTACACCCCGCCCGGACGCGCGCGCGCAGTCTCGACACCGGCCGGTCTCCTGGCTCGCGGGTCGTCGCACCGGCTCCGCCTTCTCTGCCTTGCGGCAAATGGCATGTTGGAACCGGACTCGCCGCGCTCAGTTGCGGGGGCAGCCTGCCGTTCCGGCAGTTCCCGTTTCAGCCCTTGCGGGCCACCGGCGTCTGGACGCGCAGAGTAACGTGTGCGTCCGAGTCGGCAAGAGGCGGAGTGCCGCCCGCTCTCGATCGCCCGCCAGTTCGCCGCATCCGGACCTGTCGCAGGAATATGGAACCGCAAATAACGCTGCGGCGCGCAGACCCGCACACCCAAACGGTTACATCGTCGCGCCGATTACCCACGGCGCAAACTCCGCCGCGCCGAAATCGAAGCTCTCGCTCTTGGTGCGTTCGCCGCTTGCCACGCGCAGCATCAGTTCGAAAATGCGCTGGCCGCATTCCTGCACGGATTCCTCGCCGTCCAGGATGGTGCCGCAGTTCACGTCCATATCGTCCTCGATATGACGATACATCGGCGTGTTGGTTGCCAGCTTGATGCTCGGTGCCGGCTTGCAGCCGAACACGGACCCGCGGCCCGTGGTGAAGCACACCATGTTGGCGCCGCCCGCAACCTGGCCGGTCGCCGCCACCGGGTCGTAGCCGGGCGTGTCCATGAACACGAAGCCCTTCGCCGTCACGGGTTCCGCGTATCCCACCACATCGACCAAATTCGTCGAGCCCGCCTTGGCCATTGCGCCGAGCGACTTTTCCAGGATGGTCGTCAGCCCGCCCGCCTTGTTGCCCGGCGAGGGATTGGCGTTCATCTCGGCACCCTCGCGCCTGGTATAATCTTCCCACCAGCGCATCAGCGCGACCAGCTTCTCGCCCACCTCCTGCGACACCGCGCGGCGCGTCAACAGGTGTTCCGCGCCGTAGGTTTCCGGCGTTTCCGACAGGATCACCGTGCCGCCGTGTTGCACCAGCAGATCGCTCGCGGCACCCAGCGCCGGATTGGCGGAAACGCCGGAATAGCCGTCGGAGCCGCCGCATTGCAGCGCCACGGTCAGCTCGCTGGCGGGCACCGGTTCGCGCGCGATCGCGTTGGCTTCCGCAAGCACCTCGTTGATGAACGCGACGCCGGCGGCGACGGTCTTGCGCGTGCCGCCCATCGTCTGGATGTCCATCGCCTTCAGGCGGCCGGCGAGGCGTTGTTCCTCCATCAGGCCGCCGATCTGGTTCACCTCGCAGCCGAGGCCTAACATGACAATGTGAGAGAAATTCACGTGCCGCGCGTAGCCGCCGAGCGTGCGGCGCAGCAGCCGCAGCCCATCGCCCTCGCTCATGCCGCAGCCGCTCTTGTGCGTCAGCGCGACCACGCCATCGACGTTGGGATATTCCGCCAGCGGATCGTCGCCGGTGAACGGATTGCGCCGGAACATGTCGGCGACCAGGCCCGCGACATGCGCGCTGCAGTTCACCGACGTGAGGATGCCGATGTAGTTGCGCGTCGCCACGCGGCCATCGGGGCGGCGGATGCCCATGAAGCCGGCGGGCGAGTTGGCCGGCGCGGTCGGTTTCGCATCCACGCCATACGCGTAGTCCTTGGCGAAGTCGCCCATCTCGCAGTTATGCACGTGCACGTGCTGGCCTGGCTCGATCGGCGCGGAGGCGAAGCCGATGATCTGGCCGTAACGCCGCACCGCCTCGCCCGCCGCGATCGGCCGCACCGCGACCTTGTGGCCGGCGGGAATGCGCTGCGTTGTCAACACGCCATCGGCGACGGGTGCGCCGGGGAGCAAGGTGGCGCGCGCGATCACCACGCCGTCGTCGGGATGCAGGCGGATCACAGGCGGTGGGGACATGTGCGTTCTCCTCGATGGCAAGCAAGGTCGGGGCTTTGCCCCAAACCCCACCAGGAGGGCGCCGCCCTCCTGGACCTCCCGCCAAGGGCACAGCCCTTGGAACCCTTTACTTCGCTGAATGGATGGGAGGGGGCATGACGCCGCGGGATGGGCG
>DASXFW010000311.1:0-5023 GCA_036489395.1 Acetobacteraceae bacterium
CTTTCCACATCCTTCCTGGTCAGGCCAGCCGCGAGTCGATGTTCCTCCCGCTGGCAAACCGCTTCGTATTCGAGCAACAGGGGCGTGCTGAGCAACAGCGTGGCTCGGCCCCGCCTGAGCGCCCGTAGCAATGCTGCCGACACGCCGCGCGGACTTCGCAGCCCCGCAACGATGACATCGGTGTCCAGCACCAGTCTCATATCAAATATGATATCACGTCACATACGATGTTGCAGCCTGGGAGATCCACTCGTGACGGATGCCTGGAACGAATCCGCGCCGGTGAGGAGACGAAGAGCCGAAACTGAGCATCGAAACTACGGGCCGCCTCTCGTCCTGACTTATGACAAGGTCGCCGACAGATTTATGCGGGTACAGTACGACCCAAATTTCGGCCGGAACCGCGAGCCCGGGCTGCTGGAGAAGCGCGACCTGTTGGACTGACGGAACACCGATACGCCTGCACCAGCACATCCGCCGGCGGATCGAGCAGCGGCCCCAGTGCCCCGATCATCGGCAGCGTCAGCGCGCGCCGCTTGTTGAGCACTCCCGCCACCCGTGCCCGGCTGCCGATCGCCGGCGCCAGGTCGCGCCATGATCCGGCCCATGGCGCCGCCATGCATTTCCAGAAAATCCGCAGCCTCGTGCAATGCCTGACCCGCCGCGTGCTGTGGACCGCGGCCTGTGCGCGGAAATGCCACACCACAACGACCGCATTGGGATGTCCCTTCAGTGCCGCAATCGTGCCCGTAGGCCGCATTCCGAACGCCCCGCGCCATTCGCCCGGCTGCCATCGGACCCACCCGCGATGACCGTCCGGCAAACGAGGCGCCGCCCGATAGCAGAAACGTGTGCAGCCTCCCGGCCCCGACGCGTCTATCCCTTGACGGATTGTTTACCTCTCCCGGCCACGAAGGCCGTATCGTGGCCCGCAGGAGCGCATTGCATGACGGCTGACTTCCCCGATCCGCCTCGCGCCGGCGAGCCCGCCCCAGCCAACCCGGACGGCGCGCGCCAGCCGATCCTCCAGGTGGAAGCCGACATCGCCGCCGCCAACGGCATGGAAGCCGCCCGCGAGGTTCTGCTGCGGTGGCTGGAATCCCGTTCCGCCGGCGGCCTGCCGCAAGGCGCCTGGCAGGGCGAACCCTTCACCCTCGCCACCCCGGAAGGCCGCACCGCCGACATCGTCTCCCGCGCCGACCCACCCCTGTGGGCCGCGCTGCTGACCGAGCCGGCCGGCACGCCGGACGGCCCATGCTGGACCGCCGAAGCGTCCGTCTCCTACGCCGGCGACCGCGGCCGGCTGGCCGTGCGCCTCGGCTGCACCGGCCCGGCCGGCCAGGTCGTTCCCGCGGTCCCCGGCTTCATCCGCACGCTGATGCGCGACGTCGGCCTGCACCGCAACGGACGCATCCTGTCGGCCGCCCCCACCGACATCGACACCGAGGAAAAACTCGACGACCTGATCGCGCTGATCGAGGACCGCCGCCGCGACCTCCCCGTGATTGTCATCTCCGGATCCGCCCCCAACGCACCCTGGCCGCTGGACGCCGCCGACCTGGCGCGCCGCATCGCCTGCCTGGCCTGGGTCTATCGCCTGCCGTTCGAGCTGGCCTTCGGCCTGTCCGACGCCTTCACCAAGCGCTGGTCGGTGTTCCAGGGCGCCACGCGGCTCTACCGCCCCGGCTTCGATCGCGAGACGCAGACGCCGTTCGATCATCCCCTGCTGCTGCCGCGCCGCCCGCTGGACCCGGATGACGACGATGCCGTCGATACGCTGTGCGGCGAGGTGGTGCGCGCCAGCATCGCCGCCCCCGGCATCTACCGCCGCCTGCCACGGTTCGAGACGCTGGCCGCCGCCTGCGCACCACCCCCGCGCGAGGCTCCAGCGCCGGAGCCTCGGGTCGAACCCCTGACCGCTGTCCTCCCCCAGGCTCCCGCGCCTGCCACCGACGCGGCCGATGATGCACCCCCAGCCGGCGCACCCCCAGCGGGCGCACCCCGAGACGATGCGCCCACGGACGACGCGCAAGCTGCGCCCGACACCAGGCCGGCACGTTACCAGGACCTGCCGAAATGGGCGGCCGCGGCGTTCGCAGACCGCCTGGTGCTGTCCGTCAAAGCGCAGCGCGCGGCGCGGACCAGCGCCTATCGCGACATCGGCACAGTGTGCGACGCGCTGGAGCTGCTGGCGCAGCACTACGTGGACATGCGCCGCAACGGTGGGCGCGAGGTGTTCGAGCAATCGTTGAAGACGTTACGGCTGAAGGACGAGTCGGTCGCGGCGAATCCGGACCGCTTGCGCAAGGACCCGCAATACTGGTGCCGGCTCGATGGCCGGCCGGTGTTCATCGATCGGCATCTCAAGAAAGGCACCAGCCGCGAGCCGCGCGACTGCCTGCGGATTTACTATGCGTGGGACGAGGACACGCGAAGGGTCGTCGTGGGACACCTGACCACGCATCTGGATTCGGAAATAACCTGACGGTCAGACCTGCGCGTTATGGTGCAGCTTGTATGGCTGCACCAGCACATCGGCGGGGAGATCGAGCACCCGGGTCAGTGCGCGGATCATGGGGAGCGTCAAGGCGCACCGCCGGTTGAGTATCTCCGCCACTCTCTCCCGACCGCCGATCGCCGATTCCAGATCGCGCCGCGAGAGCCCCTTCTGCTCCATCATGAATTCGATGGCCGCGATCGGATCGGGCGGGTCGATCGGCGCATGCCGTGCCTCCCACGCCTCGACCCGTGTCGTCAGCACGTCCATCCCGCAGGATATCCGCGCTGTTGAACATCCGCGTGATTGCCGGCGGGTTGCGCCAATCCGCCGAACGTACCACCTTGACCCACGCGCGCAGCGGTTGCTCTGCATCGCGATGCGCCGGCTGATTCCGGAACGCTTTCAGCCGGCCAACCGGGATGATGCACATGGAAACCAGTTGCACGCTCCCAAGGTGAGCGCACCTGGATTGTGAAGGACCAACTTGATGACCGCGCTTCCGCGGATCAGCGGTGTGCTGGAGACCTCGCTCTACGTCGAGGATCTTGAACGTTCGCGCGAATTCTATCGGCGCGTCTTCGGCTTCGAGCAATTCATGTGCGACGGCCGCATGTGCGCGCTCGGCGTACCGGGCGAACAGGTGCTGCTGTTGTTTCGCCACGGTGCGACCGACGAGCCGGCGCCCGCGCCCGACGGCTTCATCCCGCCGCACCACGGGCGTGGCGCGCTGCATCTCTGCTTCGCGATTCCGTTCGGCGAGCTCGCGGCGTGGGAAGCGCATCTCGCCCGCAACGACGTCGAGATCGAAAGCCGCCTGCACTGGCCGCGCGGCGGCACCAGCCTGTATTTCCGCGATCCCGACCGACACTCGCTGGAGGTCGCCACGCCGGGGCTCTGGCCGAACAGGTGAGGCAATGCGGCGATTCGATTTCTCCCCCTCCCCTTGTCGGAGGGGGATGGGGGGAGGGGTGCGGCCAGCCACGGTCCGTCGATGGAAGCACCCCTCCCCCCGCCCCCCTCCCTCAAGGGAAGCGTCGTGATGCGCGGCACGCTCAGCCTCCTCGCGATCGGCGTCCTGCTGGTGCTCGCCATCGCCGCGGCGTTCGCGCCGCTGCTGATGCCCACACACGACGGCACCACGCTGCGCATCGCCGTCGCGGCGATCTTCGCGGCCAGCTACCTCGCGCTGGCAATCGGTAAAGTCCCCGGCCTGACCATCGACCGAGCCGGCGTCGCGCTGGTCGGTGCCTGCCTGATGGTCGCATCCGGAGCGATGCCGCTCGACGCCGCCTACAAGGCCATCGACTTCGGCACCATCACGCTGCTGCTCGGCATGATGATCGTCGTCGCCAACCTTCGCCTATCCGGCTTCTTCGCGCTCGCCAACGCCTGGGTGGCGCGCCACGCCCGCCGGCCGCTGCTGCTGCTGATCGCCATCGTCGCAGTCTCCGGCTTGTTCTCTGCCTTCCTGGTCAACGACGCAATCTGCCTGGTGATGGCGCCGCTGGTTGTTGAACTTACCGTCGGACTGCGCCGCAATCCGGTGCCGTACTTGCTCGGCGTGGCGATGGCATCGAACGTCGGATCCGTCGCGACGATCACCGGCAATCCGCAGAACATCATGATCGGCAGCGTCTCGCGCATTCCTTACGCAAGCTTCGCCGGCGCGCTGACACCCGTGGCGCTGATCGGCCTGGTGCTGACCGTGCTGCTGATCGTGCTGCTGCACCGAACCGAATTCCGCGGCAACGAGACCCTGTCGCCACACCTGCCGCGCATCCGCGCCAACCGCTTCCTCGTGCTGCGTTCGCTCGGCGCCACCGCGATCGTTGTGGCACTGTTCTTTGCCGGCCAGCCGCCTGCCAAGGCCGCGATCATCATCGGCGCGCTTCTGCTGCTCACCCGCCGCGTCAAGAGCGCGCGCGTCTATGCCGAGATCGACTGGTCCCTGCTGCTCATGTTTACCGGCTTGTTCATTCTCGTCGCCGCGGCAGAACATGTGCTGCTGACTCCGGACATGGTGCGTCAGGTCGGCACGCTGCATCTGGATTCGGTGCCGATCCTGGCGGCGGTCACCGCGGTGCTGTCGAACCTGGTCAGCAACGTGCCGGCGGTGCTGCTGTTGAAGCCGTTCGTCGTGTCGCTGCCCGATCAATCGACGGCGTGGCTGACCGTCGCGATGGCCTCGACGCTGGCGGGCAATTTCACCGTGCTCGGCTCGATCGCCAATCTGATCGTGGTGGAGCAAGCCGCACGGCGCGGCGTGCGTATCGGCTTCGGCGACTATTTCCGCGTCGGCGCGCCTCTTACCGTGCTGACGATCGTGATCGGCACGTTGTGGCTGATGCGGTAATACGCGCACCCCCTGTCATTGCGAGTTGCCACCGGCCGATCGGCCGACCCGCCCTGGATGAAACGGCCTTGATGCTAGCCCAGGGCGTCCCCCCTCCCCTTGAGGGAGGGGGACAGGGGGAGGGGTAAATACAGCCGCCGCGCCTGGGGCGGACGCACCCCGCCCCCGGG
>DASXFW010000394.1:0-30125 GCA_036489395.1 Acetobacteraceae bacterium
GGGTGGGGGTTGGGGGGAGGGGTCGCTTCGCATTTGCGGTCCGAACCCCTCCCCCCAACCCCCTCCCTCAAGGGGGGAGCCTTGGCCCTTATGAAGGACCTTCCGTCATGACCGTAAAAACCATCCGTCAGGCGCTGCACGAGGCGCTGGAGCATGAGATGCGGCGCGATCCGCGTGTCGTGGTAATCGGCGAGGACGTATCGGGCGGCGCCGGCACCGAGGGCGGACGTGATGCCGCCGGCGGCGTGCTCGGCGTGACCAAAGGCCTGATCAAGGAGTTCGGCGAAAGCCGCGTGATCGACACGCCGATCACCGAATCCGCCATCATGGGCGCGGCGGCCGGCGCCGCGGTAACCGGGCTGCGGCCGGTGGCGGAACTTATGTTCAGCGACTTCCTCGGCGTCTGCTTCGACCAGATCTTCAACCAGGCTGCCAAATTTCGCTACATGTTCGGCGGCAAGGCCAAGACGCCGATGGTGATCCGCACCATGATCGGCGCCGGCCGCAGCGCCGCGGCGCAGCATTCGCAGAGCCCATATCACATCTTCACGTCGGTGCCGGGGTTGAAGGTGGTGGTGCCGTCGAACGCCTACGATGCGAAGGGACTGCTGATCCAGGCGATCCGCGACGACGATCCGGTGATCTTCTGCGAGCACAAGCTGATGTACGACCTGCGCACCGAAGTCCCCGACGAGGCCTATACAATCCCGTTCGGTGAAGCGAACATCGTGCGCGATGGCGACGACGTGACGATCGTCGCGCTGGCCCGCATGGTGCACTACGCCGTCGAGGCCGCGGACGCGCTGGCCGCTGAAGGCATCGAGTGCGAGATCATCGATCCGCGCACCACCTCGCCGTTGGACGAGGACACCATCCTGGAAAGCGTCGAACGCACCGGCCGGCTTGTCGTGGTGGACGAGGCGACGCCGCGTTGCGGCATGGCCGCCGACATCGCGGCGTTAGTGGCGGACAAGGCGTTCGGCGCACTGAAAGCGCCGATACGCCGCGTCACCGCGCCGCACACGCCGGTGCCGTTCGCGCCGTCGCTGGAGAAGCTCTACATTCCGGACAAGGAACGCATCGCCGCCGCGGTGCGGGACGTGTTCGGCTACGGGCGATGATACGTCGTGCCCCCCTCTCCCTGTGTCATTGCGAGTTGGCCACCGGCATTCGGCCGACCCGCGACTGGATGAAACGGCGTCGACCGCCTGGCGTAGGTTCCCCCTCCCCTTGAGGGAGGGGTTGGGGGAGGGGTGCGTACATCCACCGACCGCAGATGTACGCACCCCTCCCCCAACCCCTCCCTCAAGGGGAGGGGGGAACCTTGTTTCTTGTTAGGCCGCTTGGCCGAAGCAATCTCGTTCGTGAGTGTGCACACATGACCGCGATCGCTTCATCGCTCACGCTCCTCGCAATGACCCAGGGAGGAGTCGGGACACCGGCCGTCCCTGCCGTGGAGAACCACACATGATCACCGCGATCACCATGCCCAAATGGGGCCTGACGATGACCGAGGGCAAGGTCGTCACCTGGCTCCAGCAGCCAGGCGCATCGTTTTCCCCCGGCGACGAACTGCTGGAAATCGAAACCTCCAAAATCACCAACGTCGTCGAGGCGGAATCGCCCGGCACGCTGATCCGCATCGTCGCGTCCGAAGGAACCACCCTGCCGATCGGCGCATTGCTCGCCGTCGTCGCGCCGGCCGATACACCCGCCGCGGAGATCGACGCATTCGTCTCCGGCTTCGTCGTGCCAGAACAAGCCGAAGACGCAGCAGCGGAATCGGACGCCCCGGCACCACGCGAGATCGACGCCGGTGGCCGGCGCCTGCGCTATCTCGAAATGGGCAGCAGCGACCGCGTGCCCGTGCTGCTGCTGCATGGTTTCGGCGCCGATCTCAACAGTTGGATGTTCACCCAGCCCGCGCTCGCGGAAGGGCGCCGCGCGATCGCGCTCGACCTTCCGGGCCACGGCGGATCGACCAAGGATGTCGGCACGGGTGACGCCGCCACGTTGGCCGACGCGGTCGTGGCCGCGATGGATGTGCTGGCGCTGCAACGCGCCCACCTGGTCGGCCACTCGATGGGCGGCGCGATTGCCGCGACGGTGGCCGCGCGCAACCCGGCGCGCATCGCGAGTTTGACGCTGATCGCGTCAGCCGGTCTCGGCCCCGACATCAACGCGGCCTTCATCGATGGCTTCGTGCGCGCGGCACGTCGCAAGGATGCCGTTGAAGTCTTGCAAATGCTGGTACGCGACCCGTCGCTGGTCAGCCGCGCGATGGTCGAGGACGTGCTGCGCTACAAACGCCTGGACGGCGTGGCCGCGGCGCTGGAGACGGTAGCGCGCGCGTGGTTCCCTGGCGGCCGGCAAGCCGTGGACGTGACGGCGGTGATCAACGATCCGGACCTGCCGGTGCAATTGCTCTGGGGCCGCGACGACCGGATCGTCCCGGTGACGCATGGGGAGGCATTGGCGCCGCGTCGGCCGGTGCATGTTCTCGATGCGGCCGGTCACCTGCCGCACATGGAAAAATCCGCTGACGTAAACAGGTTGATTCGCAGGTTCATCGAGGGCGTGTGAAGACGCCATTATCGCGAACCTATTGCAGCGCCTGCGCCAGCACCTGTCGCGCTTCGATAATCCGTGGCAGCGCCTGCATCGGCGGCGCATCGGGCGGCGCGATGATGTTGAGGTGCGTCACGCCGGCATCCCGCAGCCTGCGTCCCGCGCCGATCCACACCGCCTTGTCCGACCCCTGCACCACGACCGGCCCGCGCACCATCAACGCAGACGGATCACGTCCCGCCTCCTGCATGTATTGGCGCAGCCGCGGCAGGTGCTCCACCGGATCGCCGAGCGACATCCAGCCATCCGCCATGCGTGCCACGCGGCGCAACGCCGCCTCGCCCGTTTCGGTGCCGAACCACAGCGGAATCCGCGGCAGCGCGCCCCGGTTCAGCCCGACCTTATCCAATTGATGAAACCGCCCGCTGAACGTCACATAAGGCTGCGACCACAGCATTCGCAGCACCTCAATCTGCTCTTCCATGCGCCGGCCGCGATTGTGCATGTCCTGGCCCAGCGCCCGATACTCCGCCGCGTTCCAACTGATGCCGACGCCGAGCGCGAACCGCCCGCCGGAGAACACCGCAAGCTCCGCCGCCTGCTTCGCCACCAGTACCGTCGGCCATGCCGGCAGGATCAGGATGCCGGTGATGAAGTGCAGCCGCTGCGTCACCGCCGCCAGGTAGGAGAACGTGATGAACGGATCGTAGAATGGCCCGGCATATTGCCGATCCGGGCGCTGCGGATTGGTTCCCGCCGGCTGCCCCAGCACGTGGCCGCTGGTCGAGGTAAAATCGAATCCCGCCGAGTCCAGCGCCTGCGCATAGGACCGGACCGTGGCGGCATCCGGAAAAGCCGTAATCGGAAGCGGACTGCCGTAGAGCATGATGCACCTCTCGTCAGGCGAATTTGGGAAGACAGGCGGACATGATCCAATCCATCAGCGCGATCACATTGGCAACACACGATATGGCACGGTCCGTCGCATTCTATCAGGCGCTCGGCTTCGCGCTGAAATACGGCGGCCCGTCGGCATCCTTTGCCAGCTTCCACGCCGGTACCGGCTTCCTCAATCTGATCCTGGCCCGTCCCGAGAAAACCTGGTCCTGGTGGGGCCGTGCCATCTTCTATGTCGATGACGTTGACGCGGTGTACGCCCTGGCCGTGTCAGAAGGACTTGCCCCCAGCTTCGCGCCACGCGATGCGTCCTGGGGCGAACGGTATTTCCACATCGCCGATCCCGATGGGCACGAGCTCAGCTTCGCGCGTCCAGTGTGAACGCTACATCTCGACGACAACGTATTGTTCTTCTACCGTTACAGGAATCGTCTCCGCGACGTACGGCCCCTGCACCACGCGCTGGCCTGGCGCCACCTCCATCGGATAGCTGCGCACGCTGATCTTCGACGGATCGCAGAACGATTGCCCGGTGCGCACATCGAACTCCCACCCATGCCACGGACAGCGCAGGATCTCGCCGGCGCGCGAATACTGGTAGCGGCCTGGATCGTCGGATTCGACAAGCCCGGTCAGAATGCCCTCGCACATCGGTCCGCCCTGATGCGGGCAGCGATTGAACAAGCCGAAGAATTCGCCGCCGAGATTGAACACGGCGATGGATCGGCCGCGCACCGTCACCAGCTTCCGCTTGCCGGGCGGAATTTCCGAAACCGTCGCGACCACATGCTTGCTCATTCCGTCATACCTCGTTTGTTCGGCACGCAAAGCTAGCGGAACACTCTGCGTACGGGCAATTGGCGCCGCTTGACCCTCTGCAATCGCCCGACTAATCCCACGCAACGACCGAGGGGAAACGTCATGCCGCATGCCATTCGCCACGCCTTCGCCGCGCTTTCGATCTGCGCCTGCACTGTTGGTGCGGCGCAGGCGGACACCATTCATCTTGGAGCGGTGATTCCACTCACTGGTCCGGCGGCGGTGGTCGGCAACCAGGAAATGCGCGGCATCCAGTTCGCCATCGACGAGGCGAACGCCAAGGGTGGCGTGCAAGGCGACAAAGTGACGGTCCAGTTCGAGGACAACCAGGCCAAAGCCGACCAGGCCGTGCTGGCCTTCAACAAACTGGTCGATCTGCAGAGCATCCCCATGATGTTCGTCGGCTACTCCGGTCCGACGCTGGCCATGGCGCCGCTGGCGACGCGCAAGCAGGTGCTGCTGGTGAATGCCGGCGCACAGGCCGACAAACTTTCCACTGCCTCGCCATACCTGGTGAACACGCTGCCAAGCACTGGCGACGAAGTGAAAGTGATGGTCAAATACCTGCTGGAGCAGGGGAAGAAGAAGGCGGCGGTGCTGTATGAGAATGATGCGCCGGGCATCGGTGGCCGCGACGATTTCGTCGCGATGTTTCCCAAGGCCGGCGGCACCATCGTCGCGCAGGAGCCCGTGCAGTTCGGCCAGACCGACTACCGCCCGGCGCTGCTGAAACTGGCCGCCGCCAAACCGGACGTGCTGTACGTGGTGATCACCGCCGGTATGCCGTCACTGGTGCAGCAGATTCACCAGATGAAGCCTGACTTCCTTGTCGCTGGCTCCACCTTTGCGGCCGATCCGGCGGCGATTGCCGATCCGGCCTCCAATGGGCTGATCCACACCCAGGTGCAGATCGACGCGCCGCCCGAGCTCGCCGTCGCGTTCAAGAAGAAATACGGCGCCGACATGGATTTCTTTGCCCGCCAGTACTATAATGCGGCGCAGATCATGCTGACCGTGCTGGACAAACTGGCGACAGAGAAGAAGCCGATCACCGGCAAGAACATCCACGACACGCTGTTTCAGATCCACAGTTTCCACGGGCTGATCCCGATGGTCTTCAACACCAACACGGCCACCGTGCCGATCGGCATCAACGAGATGAAGGACGGCAAGGACATCACCTTGAAGCAGGTGACGGCCGCACAATAGCGCGTCGCGAATCACCAGGCCGACCCGCATGATCCTGCTGCAGCTTCTGGTCAACGGTCTGGTCACCGGCTGCGCGCTGGGCGTAGTGGCAATCAGCTTTGCGCTGATCTACGCCACCACGAAGATCTTCCATGTCGCGCACGCCGGTGTTTACACGCTGGCGGGTTATGCCGCCTGGTGGTCGGTGTCGCACGGCGTGCCCGAGCCGCTTGCGTTGCTGGTGGCGATCGTCGTGTGTGCCGCCGTCGGTGCGTTGATTCAAAGCCAGCTTTATGCGCGCCTGGAGCGTCGGCGCGCGACGCATCTGGTGATACTGATCGCGTCGCTCGGGCTGCTGGCCGTGATGCAGAATATCATCGCCATGGTGTTCTCCCCCGACATCCTGCAATTCCCGATTCCATGGAGCAGCGCCACTGTGTCGGTTGGCGGAATTCGGCTGACATGGAGCCAGGTTTTGACGTTGGGATGCTGCATCGCCGCTTATGGAGGAACCGTGTGGTTTGCCTATTTTACCACGCTGGGCAAACGCATCCGTGCGGTGGCGGCCAATCCCTTTCTGGCGGAGATCACCCGGCTGCGGCCGCATTCGGTGTACGTGTATGTCGTCGCGATCGCCTCGGCCATCGTCGCGCTGCCCGGCGTGCTGGTGCCGCTCGATCTCGGCCTGCAGCCCTACGGCGGAATCACGCCACTGCTCACCGCCACGATCGCGATGATCGCCGGCGGAGTTGGCAGCATCTCCGGCGCCTTTCTGCTATCGATCGTCATTGCCGAGCTACAGAACCTGTCGTTGCTGGTGATGCCGGGGGAATGGAGCATCGGCATCACCTTCTTCATCTTCGTCATCTTCATGCTATTCCGCCCCACCGGGCTGTTCGCGGCGGCACGCTGAATGGATTTTCTCTATTCTTACCTCGCGCTGGCGGCGATCTACGTCATGCTTGGCCTTTCCACCAATCTACTGGTGGGCATCGTCGGCATTTTCTCGGTGTCGCAGGCTGCGGTGTTCGGTGTCGGCGCCTACATCGTCGCACACTTCCTGATGGCGACCGATCCGCTGTCCTTTTTGCCGGCACTGGCGATCGCCGCGTTGTGCTGCATCGCGCTGAACATCGTGGTTACGCTGCCGTCGCTGCGCGTATCGGGCGACTATTTCGTCGTCACGTCATTCGGTATCCAGTTGCTGGCGACCGCGGTGTTCACCAACTGGACGGCGGGCACCGGCGGGGCCAGCGGTCTGCCGGGCATTCCGCCGCCCGATATCTTTGGCTACGCGCTGCAAAGTACCGCGCAGCTCATGCTGCTGTGCATGGCGGGGCTGCTGCTGGCGTGCCTGTGCTTCTGGCTGATCATGCGCGCGCCATACGGCCGGCTGCTGCGCGCCATCCGCGAGGATGAACTGGCGGTCGCCGCCGCCGGCAAGAACGTGCTGCTGGCGAAGGTGTCCGCCGCCGCACTGGCCGGCGCATTTGCCGGTGTTGCGGGCGGCCTCTACGCGACGTTCCTTAGTTTCATCGACCCGTCGTCCTTCGACCTCGACGCATCGATCCTGCTGCTGACCATGGTCGTGGTCGGCGGAGCGCGCACGCTGGCCGGCTCCATCGTCGGGCCGTTCCTGTTGCTGGCGTTGCCGCAGATTCTGACGTTGCTGGAAATCCCCACTTCAATCGCCGCCACGATGCGGCAGTTGATTTACGGCGTGCTGCTGATCGCGTTCATGATGTTCCGTCCGCAAGGTTTGCTGGGTGAACGGCTGTGACCGCGTATCTGGCAGCGGTCGGGCTGGATCATCGCTTCGGCGGACTGCACGCGCTGCGCGATTGCTCTTTCGAAATCGCGCAGGGGCAGATCACCTGCCTCGTCGGACCGAACGGCGCGGGCAAGACGACGATCTTCAACGCTATCACCGGCTTTTTGCGGCCCGATGAGGGACACGTGACGTTCCGCGGCCAGTCGCTCGACGGGCTGCGGCCGCAGGCCATCGTGCACGCCGGCATCGCGCGCACGTTTCAGAACCTGCGGCTGTTCGTCGATCTGTCCGCGCTGGACAACGTCATGGTCGGTTTGCCGAAACCCTTCGCCGAGGGACCGCTTGGCGCGATCTTCCGCCCGTTGCACACAGCGAAAGTGCAGACGCAGCAACGCGAAACGGCATTGCGCACGTTAGAACATGTCGGGCTGGCCGATCGCGCGCGCGAGCTGGTGCGCAACCTGTCCTACGGCGAGCAAAAACTGCTCACCGTGGCACGCGTTCTTGCCACCGGTGCGGAATTGCTGCTGCTGGATGAACCGGCGTCGGGACTGTCCGCCGGCGCGCTGGACGCGGTGATGGCACTGCTGCGCCGCCTGCAGACCGAGGGCAAGACTCTGCTGGTGGTGGAGCACAATACGCGCGTGGTGCAACAGATCGCCGACCAGGTATTGTTCCTGCACCAGGGCCACCTGATGGCGCAGGGCTCGCCGGCCGAGATCATCGCCGATCCGGCGCTCGCGGAAATCTATTTCGGTGGAGCAATCTGATGCCGTTGCAGCTTGCCGGCATCGCCGCGGGATATGGCGCGAAGACCGTGGTCTCCGACGTGTCGATCGCGCTGGAGCCGGGCGAGATCCTTGCGTTCCTGGGTCATAACGGTGCCGGCAAGACGACGACGCTGCGGGCGACGATGGGCCTGCTGCCGCTGCGCGCCGGCACCGTGTCGTTCGAGGGCCGCCGCATCGACCGCATGGACGTGGCGCAGCGTGTCGCGCTGGGCCTGCGGCTGTTGCCCGAAGGCCGCGGCATCTTTCCCGACCTGACGGTGGCGGAGAACATCGACGTGGTCGCCGCGCGCAACGTCATTCCCGGCGCGATGTTCGGTATTGATGCGGTTTACAAGCTGTTCCCCGTGCTGGACGAACGCCGCACGACCCGCGCCGGCAGCCTGAGCGGGGGGCAGCAGCAGATGCTGGCGCTGTCCCTGGCGATCCTGGGGACGCCGCGCTGTCTCCTGCTGGACGAACCGTCGATCGGCCTGGCTCCGAACCTGGTGGAACGGATGTTTGAGCAGGTGCACGAGGTGTGCAAATCGCACGCGATGACCGCGGTGCTGGTGGAACAAAATGTCGCCGCGGCCATGAAGATTGCCGATCGGGTGATCATCATGAACAACGGGCAGATCGTGTTCGACGGTCTGCCGGACGCGGCGCGGGCATCAAATTTCTGGCACTATTTCTGAGCTGGTTGCGACTCGGACAAGCACTGTACTATTCGTGCAGGCCTGGGCGGGGATAGCAGCATGGAATCGAATTTTGTGCGGCGATACCAGGAGTATCGTCGCATCTCCGGTGACATTCAGTCCGCAGCGCTCGAATCGGTGCCGGGCGTTACGATGATCGAGTTCGGACGGCGACTTGGCGCCGTCTGGCATGGCAAGGTCGCCCTGGACGAGCCCAACGATCTCAAGTTGCTATATGATATCGCCATTCATACGGCAAAATCGGGTCGCACGCGGGCCATCGATCGGTATGCGCGCCAGGCGAGGTTTCCTGACGGCAGCGACAATGCCCGGATTCTGCACAGCCTGCGGAACGCGTATTGTACGATGTTTGAATTCCGCAGCCGACACAACGTCGCAGGAGTGATCGCCTGGGACCTGCTGAGGAAGCAGGAATTTCACATGATGGACGTAAGCCTCGGCCTCAGCGCGAAGACAGGTGACTGCTATGTCGGCCGCCTGATGGACATAGATGGGTTTTCGATGAGCTGCCTGATGGTGCTGCCAATCGACATGGATTTGCTGGAGTGGGCATTGCCCCTTATGCCGCAGGTCCGCGCCGGAAGTGAATTTGCAGCGTTTCAGGACATGCGCTGTGCTGTCGGATTCTATCGCGCTGCTATCGCTTCGGGACATACGGCGCGCTGCGTGAATCTTGAGGTGGAAAAGGAACTGCCGACCGAGGAAATGGTAGAGGCGATCCGGCAGGCTAACGATCGTCGATCGGCGGATTGGCCTGAACGGCTGGCCTCGCGTTGAGCGTGGCGTGCCACGCTGCAAGCTTGGGGTGGCCGTCACGCCACGCCAGTTCACCGAAGCGGAAATCCAGGTAACCCAGTGCCACGCCGATCGCGACGTGGCCGATACTGAACGCGTCGTTCCGTAGCGCGTCCGCCTCGTGTTCCAGCGCATCGACGCTTGCGACCAGCTTGGCGCGCCACAGGTCCATGTGCGGCTGCGATTGTTTGTCCGCCGGACGGAAGCGTTCGCCCAGCCATGGCAGGGCCGCATCCAGCATGCCGTCGCCCAACGCCAGCCGCCGCAGTGCGACGAAGCGCTGCGGCCCCGCAGCAGGGAACAGCCGCGGACCGTCGTGCAGCGTGTCGAGGTATTCGCAGATCACCGGCGAATCATACAGCACCGCCCCGTCTTCCAGTTCCAGCGTGGGGATTTTGCCCAGCGGATTGACGCGCATCAGCTCGCGATGCGGCGTGGTGCCGCCAACGACGGTGCGAACCGTGCGCAGCCGATCCTGCAAGCCCATCTCGTGCGCCGCGATCATCACCTTGCGCACGTAAGGCGAGCGCGGCGACCAGTGCAGCGTCATCGTTCCGGCCATCGGAGTCTCCTGCTTGACCGCGCCCGCGCGCGGCATAGGCTTCGGCAAAGCCATCGAGGGGACGTTCGACATGAACTGGATCGAAGTCAACGGCACAAGCCTGCGCTGCGAACTCAGCGGCAGCGGCAAGACAACGCTGGTGCTGGTGCACGAAATGGGCGGCACGCTGGACTCGTGGGACCAGGTGATGGGCGCGCTGAACAACACGCGCCAGGTGTTGCGCTACGATACGCGCGGCGCCGGCCAGTCCGAAAAGATCGGCGGCAAGGTCACCTGGAACGAGATGGCGGACGACATCGCGGCGCTGCTCGATGCGCACGGCATCAGCGGGAAGGTCGCCGTGGTTGGCACCGCGGTTGGCGCGGGCATTGCACTGCATTTTGCCGTGCGGCACGCGGCGCGCACCGGCGCGCTGGTGATCAGCAGCCCGGCGCTGGGGGTCAGCGGCGACCGGCGGCAGGGCACGCTGGACCGCGCGGCCGCGATCGAGGCGAACGGCATGCGCAGCGTGGTGGAAGCCAGCCTGGCGAATTCGTATCCGCCAGTCGTGCGGCACAACGCCGAGGAATATCGCAAGTTCCGCGCTCGCTGGCTGGCGAACGATCCGCAAAGTTTCGCCGCGATCAGTCGCATGCTGGCGGAGGAGGACATTACGGGCGAAACCGCTCGCGTGGCATGTCCGACGCTGGTGATCGGCTGCCGGCATGATGGGCTGCGTCCGCCCGCAGCGGTCGAGGCGCTGGCGAAGCATATCCCCGGCGCCGAATATATCGAGATCAACTCAGGACATTTCGCCGCGGTGCAAACCCCTGGCCTGATGTCGCAGGCGATCCATCACTATCTGTTCGCGCTGGGGTACTGAACCGCCGCTTGCTCCCTCTGTCATTGCGAGTCGCCACCAGCCGGCAGGCCGACCCACCAGCATTCTGTCATTGCGAGGCCGCTTGGCCGAAGCAATCTCGTTCGTGACGAACTGCCGGCAGCTTATCACGAACGAGATTGCTTCGTCGCTCCGTGCCTAACAAGAAACTCAAGGTTCCCCCCTCCCCTTGAGGGAGGGGGCCAGGGGGAGGGGGGCGTACATCCGCGGTCGGTGGATGAACGCACCCCTCCCCCAACCCCTCCCTCAAGGGGAGGGGGGAACCTACGTCCAGCCGCCGACGCCGATTCATCCAGTCACGGGTCCGCCCGGCGGCCGGTGGCGACTCGCAATGACATAGGACGCGGCAGGCGTGCGCTGCCTCGTAGCCGGGATGATGACACGGCCCGCGCCCTGTCGCATGCTGCGCGCATTCGAATTGAAGGAGGAAACGCAATGGCTGGAATGTTGGACGGCAAGGTCGCGGTGGTGACGGGAGCCGGCGGCGGGATTGGACGCGCCACGGCGCTGGAGCTCGCTGCCAACGGCGCCAAGGTGGTGGTGAACGACATCGGCGGCACGGTCACCGGCGAAGGCCGCGACGCCGGCCCGGCGCATCAGGTCGTATCCGAAATCACCCAGGCACACGGCCAGGGCCGCGCGGTGGCGAACGCCGGCAGCGTCGCAAGTTGGGAAGACGCGCAGAAGATGGTGCAGGACGCCATCGACAATTTCGGCCGCATCGACATGGTGGTGAACAACGCCGGCATCCTGCGCGACCGCATGTTCCATTACATGTCGGTCGAGGAATGGGACGCGGTGATCAAGGTGCACCTGTACGGCGCGTTCCATGTCAGCCGCGCCGCCGTCACGCATTTCCGCAAGCAGGAGAGCGGCGCTTTCGTGCACATCACCTCGACGTCGGGGCTGATCGGCAGCGTCGGGCAGACCAACTACGGCGCGGCGAAGCTGGGCATTGCCGGCCTGTCGCGCTGCATCGCGATGGACATGCAGCGCTACAACATCCGCTCCAACTGCATCGGTCCGCATGCGTGGAGCCGCATGATCGAGACCGTGCCGGGCCTGACCGAAGAGCAAATCAAGGCGCGCGCGGCACGGACGCAGCCGGCGCATATCGCCAAGCTGATCGCCTTCCTGGGCACCGACGCCGCGGCCAAGGTGTCGGGCCAGATTTTCGGTGTGCGCGGCAACGAGGTGTATCTCTACAACCAGCCGCGGCCGATCCGCATCGTGGCGCGCCCCGATGGTTGGACCTGCGAAAAGCTAGCGGAGCAATGGCTGCCGGCGGTGCAGCAGGCGTTCACGCCGCTGGAGCGCACGCGCGACGTTTATCCGTGGGATCCGGTCTGACTGTCATTGCGAGGCCCGTAGGGCCGAAGCAATCTCCCAGGGGGGATTACTTCGGTCAAGCGGCCTCGCAATGACAGGGGGGGCCGACGTTTCATCCAGCGTGGGTCTGCCTCGGCTGGTGGCAACTCGCAATCACAAACTAACCCGCGGGCGCGACGGACAACCGTCCGCGCACGCCGTGCTTGTCGATCAGGCTCTGCACCAGCCCGGACTTCTTCGCTTCCTCTACGAACGAACTCAGGAACGCCGCGCCCGCGGCGTTCTTGCGTGCCGTGCCGATCGCCTGCTGCACCGCGGTGAACTGGCCGTCCAGAATGCGCGCACCCGGCAGTTTCTGAACATCGGTCAGCAGCCCCGGACGCAATCCCGCCAGCGCTTCGAGCTTGTCGTTGACGAACATCTCCAGCGTCGCCGGGCCATTGGCACCGCGGATCAGCGTCGCGTGCTTGATGTTACGCTCCAGCCAAAGATCGTAGGCGCTGCGCGCGGTCACCGCGATGCGCACGCCGGCACGATCGACCTCGGCAATGCTCTGTATCGGCGAGCCGGCCGGCACCAGATATGTCGACTCGATCTCCACATAGGCTGCGGTGAAGGCGATCTTTTCCGCGCGGGCCGGCTCGGCGCCGATCAGGCCGATATCCCACGCGTCGCTGCCGGCGGCGTCGGCGAGTTCGCCCGGCCGCGCATACGGCACGTACTTCACCGGCACACCGAGGCGCTCGGCGATGGCGCGTGCCATGTCGGGGGATACGCCATCAGGATCGCCCGATGGGCTGCGGCCGGTGACGAGCAGAAAATTGCCCATGTTGATGGCGGCGCGCAGGACGCCGTGGGGGGCGAGTTCGGAGACGACCGACTGGGACATGAGCTTCGCTTCTCTTTCGTTCTCGGACGCGGGACGGAGCCGACTGTAGGGTGGGGGTCCGGCGGCGGGCAAGGGTGGGGAGCGGCGGAGGCAAGGCTTTGTTAATCCGGCTGTGCTGGACTGACGCCACGTTGCAGCGGTAGGGTTTTGCGATGAACGCGGTTCCGTTCGACACGTTGAAAATGGCTCAGCGGCTCGAGGCCGCCGGGTTTTCCGGCGCGCAGGCGGCAGGCGCGGCCGAAGCGCTGGCCGAGGCCCTGGTCGGCGCCGATCCCGCCACCAAGGGCGACCTCGACCGCGTAGAGAGCGGGGTTCGCGCCGACCTCGAGCGCGTTGAGAGCAGCGTTCGCGCCGACCTCGAGCGCGTTGAGACCGGGGTTCGCCGCGACCTCGAGCGTGTTGAGACCGGGGTTCGCGCCGACCTCGAGCGTGTTGAAAGCAGTGTTCGCGGCGAACTTGTCGCGCTTGGGAACAGCATTCGCGGTGAGACAGTGGCGATGGAAACCAGGTTGCTCAGCGCAATCGAAATTGCCCGACGGGACATGACGATTAAGCTCGGCGGACTGGTGATCGTGGGGATCGGGGTCTTGCTCGCGGCGTTTCATTACATTCCGCCGCATTTGTAGAGTCTCGGTTCGATGCCGCGCGCAACTCCTGTTTGATCGAGGCTTTCGCGGGGAGTCCACCACGAAGCTGCGCCACCAGCGGGAGACGGACAGTCTCTACATCGAGCTGCACCCGGAGCCCGCGGGCGGAGGTGCGCGACGTCGCGGACGGCTTCAACGTGGATATCGAGCATGACCCGCACGAGGTCTCGCCGCACGTGTGCCGCCTGCCAAACCCGCTACGCTGCCCCAATGCGCGCGCCCGCCACCCCCCAACGCCGCCCGATCCAGATCTGGGACCTGCCCGTCCGCCTGTTCCATTGGCTGACCGTCATCCTCGTCGCCGCCGCCTACATCACCTGGCGCTGCAACTGGATGGACTGGCACGTCTATACCGGCGAAGCGCTGCTCACCCTGGTCATCTTCCGCATCGCCTGGGGTGTCATCGGCAGCGACACCGCACGCTTCGCGCACTTCCTCGGCTCACCCCGCGCCGCCCTCCACCATCTCGCCCGCCTGTTCCGCGCGGAGCCGGACAACCAGCCTGGCCATAACCCCGCCGGCGCGTGGATGGTCCTGCTGTTTCTCGCCCTGCTGCTCGGCCAGACGCTGACCGGCATCATCGACAACAACGACGTGGCCGATGCCGGCCCGCTGACCGACATCATGCCGGCCGCGCTGTCGAACCTGATCGACAACCTGCACACATGGCTGTGGAACACACTGCTGATTGCCATCGCGCTGCATGTCAGCGTGATCGCGCTCTACGCCGCGGTGAAACGCCAGAACCTGCTGCGGCCGATGCTCACCGGCCGCAAGGACCTGCCAGCCGGCACCGCGCCGCCGCGGATCGTATCGCCGCTGCGCGCGGTGCTGGTGCTGTGCGGAAGCGCCGCCGTGGCAGCGGCGCTCGCCACCTGGCTGTAATCAGCTCTTCGGCGGCATCACCTGGCCGCGGATCTCGCCGGCCGGATGCTCCTTCGTGTGGACGTTGATGTAAGTATCGCCGTCCATGAACTGCTTCGCCTGGGCTTCGGTCAGCTTGGCCTCGCCCTTGATCGGGCTGGACACGGGCTCGCCCTTCTTGCTCAGCCAGATCTCCACGCCGGCATTCTTCCCCTCCGGCGCGGGTCCGTGGATATGCGCCATGGTGACGGGGCCGGACAGGCCGCTGTAGTCGATCGACCAGGTCAGCTCCATGGTGCCGGAATCGTAGGTAAGGTTCGCCGTGCCGCTGCCGGACGTGGTCACCGGCGGCACCTGCTGCGCCCCGGTCAGGGGCACCGTGAAGGACATGGGCGCGGCCAGCGCGATCGCTGTCGAACCCATCCAGGCCAACGGCACGAAAGCGAGCATAGTCCGACGCGAGATCGACATGTGCGCATCCCTCCCTTGTGAGCCACAACACGGACCGTGGCGCGGGGAACCTAGTGCGTAACGGCCGATCCGCAAGTGGCCGGTTCGTGTCCGAGCGAACACAAACCGGCCGCTGCATGGCAAGGGTCGCCCCCGGCTTAGGCCGGCTGATCGCTCGGCGGTGCCGGCGGCCGCTGACGCAGCTCTGTCATGAACTGGTCGAACTCAGACTTATCCTTCGCGAAGCGCAGTCGTTCCAGGAAGGAGCTGAACTCCCGCTGTTCTTCCTCAAGCCGGCGCAGCGTCTCGGTGCGATATTCGTCGAACGCGCGGTTGCCGCTGGATGGCGGCGGCGCGGATTGCTGGCCCCCCGTTTGGCCCCCCGGTTGGCCCCCCGGTTGGCCCATCGCCTGCGAGCGGCACCATTCGCGCATCTGCCGCTTCCAATGGCGCTTCCAGCCCACCCACGGCGGCGGCGCATCGCCCTGCCACCCGCCCGCGTAACCGTCCTGACGGCCATAACTCCAGCAGCTCATGCGTCGCCCTCCAATTCCCCAGAACAACAGGATCAATCCCACCGGCCACCAGAAGATGAAACCGAGGATCATCGCGGCGATCCACATCGGCCCATGGCCGCGGTGTGCACGCCAGTAGGTCCAGCCCGGCCCGTTCCGGCCCGAGCCGTTCCAGCCTGGGCCGTTCCAGTTCGTCCCCGGTCCCCAGGGCGAGCCTGCCACGCCCGGATTGCCGTATCCTGGAGGGTTCGTCGCACTGGCCATGGCTGACCTCATGTGAATGTAAGTGACATTTACATTAGGCGGCACCCCGCCCGTCGTCAAGGGCTTTCAATGGGAAAATCGTTGCACCAGCGCGCGCCACAATGCGTAGGACTCGGCGACTCCCGGATCGTTCGCCGGTTTCAGCCGCACCGCGGTGTTCACCATGACAAGCTTCGCCGCGGGATCGACGAACACCGCCTGGCCGTGGATGCCCAGCAGCGCGAAGTCGTGCCCCTGGCCGGGCAGCAGCCAGACCTGGTAGCCATAGCCGCTGCCGGGCGTCGCCGTCCCGGCCGCCAGCCAGTTGGCCGCGACTGACGTGGCCGCGACGACCCAGTCGCGCGAGATGATCTGGCGGCCGTTCAGCGCGCCATAGTTCGCCAGCAGCATCCCGAGCCGCGCCCAGTCGCGCAGCGTCGCGTTGAAGCAGCAGAAGGCGGGTTCGGTGTCGCTGTGGTCCACCACCCAGGTGGCATCGGCTTCCGCGCCCATCGGCTGCCAGATGCGGCTTTGCAGGTAGGCGGCGAGGCTCATGTGCGTCGCATTGGCGACGATCAGGCCGAGCACTTCGGTGTCGATGCCGGCGTAATGGAAATGCGTGCCGGGTGGTTCGACGCGCGTGTTGTAGCGCGCGATGACCGCAGCGGGTCCGGGTGAGGACCACGCGAACAAGGCACGGCCGAACCCGGCGCTGTCGTCGTGGCCGCCGTAGTCTTCAGAGAACGCGATGCCGGACGCCATATGCAGCAGGTCGCGGATCGACGTGAGGCCGAACTCGGTGTTGGCAAGCGCGGGAACGTAAGTTGCGGCGGGATCGTCGATCGAGCGGATCTTGCCCTCGGACACCGCGATGCCGAGCAGCATGGCGGTGATCGTCTTGGCCATCGATTGCGAGAGGAAGCGGTCGTGGTCGGTACGGCCGTATTGGTAGTGCTCGAACACGATGGTGTCGTTGTGGGCAATGAGCAGGCCGGTGACGGGGTTGCGGGCGAGGTAGTCGGACAGCGAGTACCCGGCGCCGCGGAAATAGTAGGTAAGCGAAAGCTCCCGTGCCGCGCGGCGGAATTGCCAGGGGCTTGCAGATTTCTCGACGGTGTGCGCGGCGAACAAACGATCGAAATGCGAGAAATTGCCGACCATGAAGCGCTGCGCCAGCAGCGGCGACGGTGGGGCGGTGGGGTAGCCTTCGGCCTGGCCGTAGGCAGCCGCGTCCGGGCCGGCGGCAGAGAAGACCGGGTCGGCCTCGGCGAATGCAGGGCCGCTCCAGAGAAGGCAGCACGCGGCGAGCGAACATACGAAGCGGAGCACGGCGGATTCCTTGCGGCGTGTGGCCTCACCTGTCAGGCCTCATCTGTCATGGGCCGACCCTGTCATGGATGAAACGGCGTTGGCGGCTGGACGTAGGCTCCCCCCTCCCCTTGTGGGAGGGGTTGGGGGAGGGGTCGATTTGTACGCCTCGACCCCTCCCCAAACCCCACCCACAAGGGGAGGGGAGGCCTTGTTTCTTGTTAGGCCGACTGGCCGAAGCAATCCCGTTCGTGACGAGCCGCCGGCAACTCGTCACGAACGGGATTGCTTCGGCCAAGCGGCCTCGCAATGACAGGGGGGCTCCAGTTTCTTGTTAGGAGCGCAGCGACGACGCAATCTCGATCAAAGCGCAGCCGTGACCGAGATTGCTTCGTCGCTGCGCTCCTCGCAATGACAGTTTCTGCCAGCTTGCAGCGAAAAGCCGAACCTGTGATCGTCGCCGCCCGCGATTGAACACGGGGAAGTGTGACGTGATCGAACAAACCTTGGATATCGCCACAAGGTCCGGCGCGATGGAGACCTTTATCGTCCACCCGGAGCGTGGCGGCCCGCACCCCGCCGTCTTCCTGCTGATGGACGCGCCCGGCATCCGGGAGGAGCTGCGCGACATGGCGCGGCGGCTCGCGACCGCCGGCTATTACGTGCTGTTGCCGAACCTATATTACCGCGCCGGCCGCGACACGATCTACGGCCCCGACGTGCTGGAAAAGGGCAGCGCCGAGCAAGCGCGGATGCGCGCGGTGCGGACGAAGATGACGATCCCGCCAGTCATGGCCGATATCGCCGACATGCTGTCGTTCATCGATGGCCAGCCCGCGGCGAAGCCAGGCCCCGTCGGCGCGCACGGCTATTGCATGAGCGGTCCCTACGCGTTGGCAGCGGCCGCGCGGTTTCCCGATCGCGTTGCCGCCGCGGCGTCGTTCTATGGCACGTGGCTGGTCAGCGATGCCGAGGAGAGCCCGCACCTGAACCTGGGAAAAGCCAAGGGCGAACTTTACATCGGCTGCGCAGAACATGACGAACTGGCGCCGTTGCCAATGGTCGCAGAGCTGCGGGGATTGTTCGAAAAGTCAGGCAATCCGGGGGAGCTGGAGATGTATCCCACCGTGCACCACGGCTTCGCATTTCCGCAGCGCTGGTGTTACGACAAACCGGCGGCGGAACGGCATTGGGAACGCCTGATCGCGCTGTACCGGCGCCGCCTGGGGTGAAGGGCGTGGCCCGTCGCGGCGCGTCCCCACCTGTCATTGCGAGGAGCGAAGCGCCGAAGCAATCTCGTTCGTGATGATCAGCGGACACGCCGGGCGCGAGATTGCTTCGGCCTGGCGGCCTAACAAGCAACAAACAACGCCCCCCTCCCCTTGAGGGAGGGGTTGGGGGAGGGGTCGAAGCTTGCGTTTCGACCCCTCCCCCTGGCCCCCTCCCTCATGGGGAGGGGGGAACCTACGTCAGGCCGCCGACGCCGTTTCATCCAGTCGCGGGTCGGCCAAAGGCCGGTGGCAACTCGCAATGACAGAAGCCCCCACCGCCCTCCACCATTGGCGGCAGCCCCCATGCACCCCCATATTCGACGCGCACAGTCCGGTCGCCTGTCATGTCTGCCATGAACTTCCGCTCGCTGTACCGTCACGGTTTCGCCCGCGTCGCCGCCTGTACCACGCGCACGTCGCTGGCCGATCCCGCCGCCAACGCCCAGGCAATCCTGCGCCTGGCGAAGGAATGCGACGGCCACGCGGTGGCGCTCGCGGTGTTCCCCGAGCTCGGCGTGTCCGGCTACGCGATCAGCGACCTGTTGCAGCAAAGCGCGTTGCTCAACGCCGTCGAACAAGCAATCGAGACATTGACAGAGGCGTCTGCCCATCTGCTGCCGCTGCTGCTGGTCGGCGCGCCGCTGCGTCATCTGGGCGCACTCTACAACTGCGCGCTGGCGATCCACCGCGGCAAGCTGCTCGGCGTGGTGCCGAAGGTGCACCTTCCCAACTATCGCGAATTCTACGAACCGCGCCACTTCGTCAGCGGCGACGGCACCGACGGCGGCGAGATCGTCCTCGCCGGCCAACGCGTCCCTTTCGGCACCGACCTGCTGTTCCAGGCCGACGATGTGCGCGGCTTCGTCGTGCACGCGGAAATCTGCGAGGATGTGTGGGTTCCCATCCCCCCCAGCGGCGAGGCGGCCCTGGCCGGCGCCACCGTGCTGGCCAACCTCTCCGCCAGCAACATCACCATCGGCAAGGCGGAGACACGGCGCCTGCTGTGCCGCTCGCAATCCGCGCGCTGCGTCGCCGCGTATCTGTATGCCGCCGCGGGCGCCGGCGAATCGACGACGGATCTCGCGTGGGATGGCCAGGCATCGGTCTTCGAGAACGGCGACACGTTGGCCGAGACCGAACGTTTCCCGGCGGACCACGCCGCCGCCATCGCCGACATCGACCTGGATCTGCTGCGGCACGAACGGCTGCAGATGGGATCGTTCGACACCAACCGCCGGCGGCATGCGCGTCGCTTCCGCACGGTCGGTTTCGAACTTCGTCCGCCAACCGGGGATGTCGGCTTCCGCCGCCGTGTCGAACGCTTCCCGTTCGTGCCGGCCGATCGCGAGCGGTTGGAGCAGGATTGTTATGAAGCGTACAACATCCAGGTGTCAGGCCTGACGCAGCGGCTGCGCGCGACGGGAATAAAGCGCGTGGTGATCGGCGTGTCGGGCGGCCTCGATTCAACACAGGCGCTGATCGTCTGCGCCCGCGCCTTCGACATGTTGAACCTGCCGCGCAGCGACATCCGCGCCTTCACGATGCCAGGCTTCGGCACCAGCGAGCATACCAAAGGCAACGCCTGGCGGCTGATGCGCGCGCTCGGCGTCACCGCCGAAGAGCTCGACATCCGTCCCGCCGCCACGCGCATGCTGGCCGACATCCGCCATCCCTATGCCAACGGCCAGCCGGTCTATGACCTCACCTTCGAAAACGTCCAGGCCGGCCTTCGCACCGATTATCTGTTCCGATTGGCGAACCATCACAGCGGCATCGTCATCGGCACCGGCGATCTGTCGGAACTGGCGCTCGGCTGGTGCACCTACGGCGTCGGCGACCAGATGGCACATTACAATGTCAATGCGGGCGTGCCGAAGACGCTGATCCAGCATTTGATCCGCTGGGTCATCAACGCGCACGGGTTCGAACCGGAGGCGCTGGACACGCTGGAAGCGATCCTGGCGACCGAGATTTCCCCGGAACTCATCCCCACGGAAGCAGGCAAGACCCCGCAAAGCACCGAGGCCTCGATCGGACCCTACGCGCTGCAGGACTTCACGCTGTTCTACACGCTGCGCCACGGCTACGTGCCGTCGAAGATCGCGTTCCTGGCGCTGCAGGCGTGGGAGGACGCGTCGCGCGGCGACTGGCCGCCGCATTTCCCACCGGAACGCCGCGGCGCCTACGACCTGCCGCAGATACGCAAGTGGCTGGAGGTGTTCCTGCGCCGGTTCTTCGCGTTCAGCCAGTTCAAGCGCAGCGCCATGCCGAATGGCCCGAAGGTCAGCGCCGGCGGATCGCTGTCGCCGCGCGGCGACTGGCGCGCACCATCGGACGGTAATGCAAATGCGTGGCTTGCGGAGCTTGAACAGAACGTGCCGAAGGAATGACGCGACGTGCTGTCATGGCCCCATCTGTCATGTCGCCCCATCTGTCATTGCGAGGAGCGCAGCGACGAAGCAATCTCGTTCGGGTCAAGCCGTAGCGACTGCGGCTCATCCCGAACGAGATTGCTTCGTCGCTGCGCTCCTAACAAGAAACCGGGGTCTTCCATGCCGCGGATGGGAGGCACGCTCGTCACCCCCACGTCATGCCGACCGTTTCAACCAGTGCGGGGCGGCCGCCTCCGGCCGGTGACCAACTCGCAATGACAGATGGGGCGACATGACAGGCGCTGCGTCTTGACCTCTCCCACTCCCCGCGCGAGTTGAACTTCATGCACCTCCTCGACTCCATCCGCGCCATCGTCGGCGACCGCGGCTTGCTGACCGAGCCGTCCGACACCGCTCCGTACAGCCAGGATTGGCGCCGCCTGTATCAAGGCCGCACCCCCGCCGTCATCCGCCCCGCCACGACGGAAGAACTTGCCGCCGTCGTTCGTCTGTGCACGCAAACCCGCACGCCGATCGTGCCGCAAGGCGGCAACACGTCCATGGTCGGCGGCGCGGTTCCTGCCGAGGACGGCTCGCAGCTCATCGTCAGCACCGCCCGCCTGAACCGCGTGCGCGCCATCGACGCGGTGGACATGACGATGACCATCGAGGCCGGCGTCACCCTGAAAGCCGCGCAGGACGCCGCGGCGGATGCGAATTGCCTGCTGCCGCTGTCGATCTCCTCGGAAGGCAGCGCGCAGATCGGCGGCGTACTCGCGGTGAACGCCGGCGGCAACAACACCGTGCGCTACGGCAACGCGCGCGACCTCGTGCTGGGGCTGGAAGTCGTGCTGCCCGACGGCTCGATCTGGAACGGTCTGCGCCGGCTGCGCAAGGATAACACCGGCTACTGCCTGCGCCAGTTGTTCGTCGGTTCGGAAGGCACGCTCGGCATCATCACTGCCGCGGTGTTGAAACTGGTGCCACGCCCGCGCGAGATCGCGGTCGCCTTCTGTGCCGTCGCGTCGCCGGAAGACGCGCTCGAATTGTTCTCGCGTTTCCAGGCACACGACGCGGCGGCGATCAGCGCGTTCGAGCTGATGTCGGGCCTCGGCACCGAATTCGTGCTGAAGCACATCGAGGGCGCAGTACTGCCGTTATCCGCGCCCGCGCCGTTCTACGTGCTGGTCGAGCTGGCCACGCCGCGTCCCGATGGCGGCATCCGTTCCGCTTTGGAGACGGTGCTGGAGGGCGCGCTGCACGACGGTGTGGTGCAGGACGCCGCGGTCGCCGAATCGGGAGCGCAACGCGCAGCCATCTGGAGGCTGCGTGAGGAGCACTCGGAAGCGCAGAAGCGCGAGGGCGCGTCCGTGAAGAACGACGTGTCGGTGCCCGTGTCCAAGGTGCCGGCATTCATCCGCGACGCGACGGCTGCCTGCGCGACGCTGATGCCCGGCATCCGCATCGTGCCGTTCGGCCACATGGGCGACGGCAACATCCACTTCAACCTGGAGCAGCCGGAGGGGTCCGATCAGGCGTGGTTCCTGGGGCAGGACCATGCGCTGATGGACGCGGTGAACGAGGTTGTGCGTGTGTACGACGGCAGCTTTTCCGCGGAACATGGGATCGGTAAGCTGAAGCCCTACATGATGCCGGACTGGCGCGGCGGTGCCGAACTCGCGCTGATGCAGCGGATCAAGGCAGCCCTCGATCCGCTGGGGATCATGAATCCAGGGAAGGTGCTGCCATAGGCGTCCCCTCCCCCTGTCATTGCGAGGCCGCTTGGCCGAAGCAATCTCGTTCGTGACAAGCAGCGGCTCATTACGAACGGGATTGCTTCGGCCAAGCGGCCTCGCAATGACAGAGGGGGGGGACGCGCGGCCTTGCCACACCCACCTTCCCGCGACATAGCAGCCGCATCGACGTCCGGGAGACACCCCCATGTGGCCCATCCGCTCCGCCCTGTTCGTGCCCGCACACCGCCGAGACTGGGTCGGCAAGGCGATCCGCGTATCCCCCGGCGCCGCGGTGCTCGACATCGAGGACTCCGTCCCGCCCGAATTCAAACCCCAGGCGATGGCCAATTTGCGCGACGAAATCGCCGAGCTCCGCGCCGCCAATGTCGGCGCCTTCGTCCGCGTCAACCCGCTGTCCGACCGCACGCCGGAAGAAATCGCAGCCGCGACAACGGAAGGCCTGACCGCGATCGTCCTGCCCAAGGCGGCGCACCCGGACGAGATCCGCCGCGTGCACGACATCCTGTCGTATTACGAAGGCCGCGCCGGCATGGCGCACGGCAGCGTCGCCATCCTGCCGCTGCCGGAAACCCCGGAAGGCATGCACGACGCCTGCGCGCTCGCGAAAGCCAGCCCGCGCGTGAAGGGCATCCACGGCGCGATCAGCGGCCCGGTATCGGGCGACTTCGCCCGCGCCTTCGGCTTCCGCGCCACGCTGGAGGGAACCGAACAACTCTACCTCGCGTCCAAGCTGGTGCTGGACAGTCGCGCCGGCGGTGCGCCGTACCCGATCGCCGGCATCTTCGGCGTGCCGCAGACCGATCTCGCCGCCGTGGAGAAGCTGATCCGCCGCGCCCGCGATGTCGGCTACAGCGGCGTCGCGGTGATGCACCCGTCGCACGTCGCGGTGGCCAATACGGTGTACCGGCCGACGGCGGAGGAAGTTGCCTACTTCAAGGGCCTGCTGCAGGCGTTCGAGGCGGCAGAGAAGGCGGGCCTCGGCGCGGTGAATTACCAGGGCGCGATGGTCGATTACGCCATGCTGCCGCTTGCACAGGAAGTGATGGCGGAAGCCAGACGGCATGGGTTGGCGTGATGCGACGACCCAGCCGTTGTCCCGCGCCATCCCTCCATCAGGCCGTCCGCTGTGCCGCTTGCCGCGCCACCAACGGATCGAAGCGTTCGACCTGCCACAGCCGCCCCACATCCTCCACCGTACTGAACAACAGATTCACGATCTGCCGCGGCTCCAGCACCGTGTCCGGTGGGATCAGCTTCGGCAACGAACCGTCATAGTACAGGCCGAATGTCGCATAGCCGAATTGCGCCATGAACCCGCGCAGGTCCTGCTGACTGGACCCGAGCTGGTCCAGTCCGAAATCATGCAGCTCCGCAATGATATACCGGACCCGCCGCTCCCGCAGCAATCCTGTGGCACCCTTCAGCACGCGATGCTCGGCCCCTTCAGTGTCGATCTTGATCAACTTTGGCGGCGGCAGTCCGAGGCGGGCCACTTCATCGTCGAGTGTGGTGGCCACCACATCAACCGCCCTCACCTGCGCTGCACTTTTCGCGTTGCCCGGAAAGCGGCCGGGATCCCATAATGCATGCCCGCCGCTGGCGTCGGCGTTCAGGTAGAATCGGGTCGGTCCGGCCACATCGCTTGCCGGCTGCGTCACGACGGTGATGTTCTCCTTGCCGGACACGGCAATGTTGCGTTCCAGGCGGGCTAGATTGTCGGCCCCCGGCTCAAAGCTGACGACACGGCCGTGCGGCCCCGCCAGCGTCGCGAGCAACACAGTGAAATACCCGACATTGGCGCCCACATCGACTGCAACGTCGCCGTCCTGCACGGCCCGAAGCATAACGTGGGCCACGTCCGGCTCGTACATCACACGATGCGTCAGAAACCCGAGAACGGTCCTGTCCAGCGTTGGATCCAGGTCCAGCACCATCGACGCCTGACGATGAGCGAACTCCATATTGATGGTCAGTACGGCCATGCGCGCTCCCGCGGCGATTAACCGGCATCATACCGGTGCTTGGCCAAGGCTGCGTTGCGGCGAAGGCCGGCGCGGATGCGTCAGTGCCGATCGATGGCGGCGCAGGCGACCGGCTCGCCCTACCGCCCCAGCGTCGGCATCACGTACTCAGCGCCGCGCCGCGCGCCGCCCGGCCAGCGCTGCGTCACCGCCTTGTAGCGCGTGTAGAATCGCACGCCCTCCGGCCCGTAGATGTGGTGGTCGCCGAACAAGGAATGCTTCCAGCCGCCGAAGGAGTGGAACGCCATCGGCACCGGGATAGGCACGTTCACGCCGACCATGCCGATCTGGATCGCGTTGGTGAAATCGCGCGCCGCGCCGCCGTCCGACGTGAAGATCGCAACGCCGTTGCCGTATTCGTGCGCGTTGATCATGCGCGTGGCGCCGGCGAGGTCCGGGGTGCGCACCACGCTCAGCACCGGGCCGAAGATCTCCTCCTTGTAGATGCGCATGTCGGTGCCGACGTTATCGAACAAGCAGCCGCCGATGAAGAAGCCGTTCTCATAACCTTGCAGCTTCAGGTCGCGGCCATCGACCATCAGGTTCGCGCCTTCCTTCACGCCGAGATCGACATAGCCCTTCACCTTCTCGCGATGCTCGCGCGTCACCAGCGGCCCCATCTCGGCATCCGGATCGACGCCGGGCCCGATCTTCAAGGCGCGCACGCGCGGCTCCAGCTTCTTCACCAACGCATCGCCGGCGGACCCCACCGCGACGGCGACGGACACCGCCATGCAGCGCTCGCCGGCCGCGCCATACGCCGAGCCCATCAGCGCATCGACCGCATCGTCCAGATCGGCATCCGGCATCACCACCAGGTGGTTCTTCGCCCCGCCCAGCGCCTGCACGCGCTTCCCCGCCGAAGTGCCGCCGCGATAGATCGTTTCGGCGATGGCGGTGGAGCCGACGAAGCTGATCGCGGCAATCCCCGGATGGGCGATGATCGTCTCCACCGCCTCGCGCGCACCTTGTACGACCTGGAACACGCCCTCGGGCGCACCGGCCTCGGTAATCAGTTCGGCCAGTTTCAACGCCGCAGACGGGTCTTTTTCCGACGGCTTCAGGATGAAGCAATTGCCGCAGGCCAGCGCCACCGGCACCATCCACAGCGGCACCATCAGCGGAAAATTGAACGGCGTAATGCCGGCGACGACGCCCAGCGGCTGACGGATCGACCACGCGTCGATGCCGGTGCCAACCATGTCGGTGTATTCGCCCTTCATCAGATGCGGAATGCCGCAGGCGAACTCCACCACTTCCAGGCCGCGCTGCACTTCGCCATCGGCGTCGGACAGCACCTTGCCGTGTTGCTCGGTGATGATCGCGGAGATTTCCTTGCGGTCGCGTTCCAGCAGGTCCTTCAGCTTGAACATGACGCGGGCGCGGCGCAGCGGCGGTGTATTCGCCCATCCCGGCCAGGCGGCGTTGGCGATGGCGACGGCCTTGTCCACCTCGGCGGCATTGGCCAGGGCAACCTTGGCGATCAGCTCGCCGGCTGCCGGATTGAACACGTCGCCGAACTTGCCGCTGGTGCCGGCGACGTGCTTCCCGCCGATGAAATGGCCGATCTCGCGCATGGTGTTCCTCCGCAGCCCCAAGGCCGCGGGATTAGGACGATTTCGGGTTGGCGGCTAGTACCCGGGGATTACGGAGAAGCGGGCAGCGTGGCGCGCGCCGTGTCATTGCCAGCCGAGAAAATCGACTGGGTCATTCTGTCATTGCGAGGCGGCCTGGCCGAAGCAATCCCGTTCGTGACGAGCCGGCGGTGGTTCGTCACGAACGAGATCGCTTTGGCCAGGCGGCCTAACAAGAAACTCAAAGTTCCCCCCTCCCCTTGAGGGAGGGGGCCAGAAGGAGGGGTGCGTACATCCGCGGTCAGTGGACGAACGCACCCCTCCCCCAACCCCTCCCTCAAGGGGAGGGGAGACTTACGCTCCGGCCGACGCATCATCCGTCCCCGGCGCCGGTTGGAACTCTCTCCACCGCCTGCATCTCCCCGCCGTCGATTCGCCCACGCCGTAGCAGCGGTGTGATTTCGTCGGCCGGCAGCGGGCGGGCGAAATAATAGCCCTGCGCCGCACCGCACCCCCACGATTTCAACAACGCAAGCTGGTGCTCCGTCTCGACGCCCTCGGCGATCATGTCCGCGCCCAACGTGCGCGCCAGGCCGATCGCCGCCTGCACGATCACCGCATCGTTCGCATCCGTCACGATATCGACGATGAACTCCTGCGCCAGCTTGATGCGATCGACCGGGAACCGACGCAGATACGCCAGCGACGAATAGCCCGTGCCGAAATCGTCGATCGCAACGGTAATGCCCAGCGCCCGCAGCTCCTTCAGGATGCCGCTGTTGGTGCGCGTCGTTTCCATCAGCGTCGATTCGGTCAGCTCCACCTCCAGCATATTCGCGGGCAGGCCGGTCGCCAGCAGCACCGCTTCGATTTCACGCACCACTTCGCCGGGCATCTTGAACTGCAGTCCGGAGAAATTGACCGCGACGCGGTCGGGCGCGATGCCAGCATCGAGCCATTGCCGCGCCTGCCGGCAGGCTTCCACCAGCACCCAGCGGCCCAACGGGACGATCAGGCCGGATTGCTCGGCTGCCGGAATGAACAAGCCGGGGGATTGCAGGCCGTGCGTGGGATGTTGCCAGCGCACCAGGGCCTCCAGCCCGGTGATGCGGCCGGACGCGAGGTCCACCTGCGGCTGCCAGGCCAGCACGAGATCCCCGTTGCCGATCGCGTCGCGCAGCTCACTGACCAGATGCACGCGCCGGCGCACTTCCCGGTCCATCGCGTCATTGAAGAAGCGATAGATATGGCGCCCCTCCGATTTCGCGCGGTACAGCGCCACGTCGGCATGCGACAACAGAGCCTCGGCATCGGCTTCCGACTCGTACACCGCGATGCCGATGCTGACCCCTGTGTGCACGCGGTTGCCATCCACGGTGAATGGCAATTCCATCGATTGCACCAACCGCTGGGCAAGTATCTCCGCGTCAACCGGATCGCCCATGTCCGTCATCAGAATGGCGAATTCGTCGCCGCCGAACCGCGCGATGGTATCGGCCGCGCGCACGTTCTGGCACAGGCGCTGCCCGACCTGTTGCAACAGGCGATCGCCGACCGGATGGCCCAGCGTGTCGTTCACGTCCTTGAAATGGTCGAGATCGAGAAAGAACACCGCCAGGCCACGGCCGTGCCGCCGCGCGTCGGCGAGCGCATGTTCCAGCACCGTGACGAAGGTGCCGCGGTTGGCCAGCCCGGTGAGCAGGTCCAATCGCGCCATCGCGGTCAGTCGTTCCTCGGCCGACTTGCGGGCATCGATGTTGCGCACCGTTGCGAGCAAATACCGGCGGTCGCCGAATGTCGCTGTGCGACAGCCAATGTCCACCCAGAACAAGGTTCCGTCGCGGCGTTTGCAGCGCCATTCGAAGGCGGGAACATGCCCTGTCAGGACCAGCGCCGTCTTGGCGTCGGCGTCCGCCTGCGTGTAGGGCGGCTCATTCTCCGACAGATCGGCAATGCTCATGCGCAGCAGTTCGTCGTGCGAGTAGCCGAACATGTCCTCCGCGCGGCGATTGACATCGACCAACGCCCCGGCGGCGATGTCCAGCACGAAGATCGCATCGGTGACCGTCTCGAATATGGTGCGGAACCGCTCCTCGCTGTCGCGCAGCCGGGCTTCCTGCTGCACACGTTCGCTGATGTCCACGACTGCGCCGATCAGGCCGGCGACCTCGCCGGTAGGCGAGCGGAACGGAAAGAAATTCGCCAGCCAACGCCGGCGCGCCGCCGGACCGGTCGGCGCCGGTCCGTCGAGTTCCACGTTCAGCACCGGTTCGCCGCGCTCGTACACCGGGCGGTAGAGTTCCATGATGCCGTCGGCGAGCTCGGGCGCCACCTCGCGAAGGGTGCGGCCGATATGCGCTTCCATCGGCAGGCCGTTGATCTCCGCCATCCGCTCGTTGATGCGCACGAACCGATAGTCCATGTCCATCAGCACCAATCCGACCGGCGAACACTGATAAACCTGCTCTATCTCCAGCAACTGCCGGCGAATATCCGCGCTGGCCGGCAGGCTTGCGGCGGGAAGCGGAACCTCGACGGCGGCCTCGGGCGTGGCAGAATCGGCTTCGAACATGTGAGATGCAGCCCTGATTTCCGACCGGTCGGCGCGCACGACCCCCGTCGCATGGTAGGTCCCGCGGGTTAACCTGGCGTAAATGCGCCAGCCGATTCCGAGTGTTCCATCGAGGGCAGAATGCGCGCACGCAACCTTGGTCTGGCCTGCGGATCGCTGCCGACGGGCGAGCGCAACAGCGTCGCCGACGTGCCGGGCGTGTGCGTCGGCCACGCGACGCTGTCGGACGACGCCATCCGCACCGGCGTCACCGCGATCCTGCCCCACCCCGGCGACATGTTCTGCGACCAGTGCGTCGCCGCTGCTGTGGTGCTGAACGGCTTCGGCAAGAGCGTCGGGCTGATGCAGTTGAACGAGATCGGCGTGCTGCAGACGCCGATCCTGCTGACCAATACGTTCGCCGTCGGCACCTGTGCCAATGCGCTGATCCGGCGCGCCATCGCCGCCAACCCGGAGATCGGGCGGCGTGCGCCGACGGTGAATCCCGTCGTGCTGGAGTGCAACGACGGCTACCTGAACGACATCCAGGCGATGGCGGTGACCGAGGCACACGCGGAGGCCGCAATTTCCGCGGCGGCGGCGGACTTCGCCGTGGGCTCGGTCGGTGGCGGCACGGGCATGAGCTGTTTTGGGTTCAAGGGCGGCATCGGCAGCGCCTCCGGGCGGCTGCGGCTGGATGCGCGGGATTGGCATCTGGGCACGCTGGTGCTGGCGAATTTCGGCCGCCCCGGCGATCTGCGGCTGCCGTCCGGGGAGGCGATGTCGCCGCCGCGGGCGGAAGATGCGCCGGAGACCGGGTCCTGCATCGTCGTTCTGGCGACCGACGTGCCGCTGGAGCATCGGCAGTTGCGGCGTGTGGCCATGCGGGCGGGCGTCGGTCTGGCATGGTGCGGCTCATTCTGGGGCAACGGCAGCGGCGACATCGCGCTGGCGTTCACCACCGCCAGCCGCGTGCCTGCCCGACCAGCGACCGATCTCCTGGCGCAGCACATGCTGGCGGAGGGATGCCTCGATCTGTTGTTCCGCGCCGCGGCAGAGGCGACGCAGGAGGCGGTGCTGGATGCGCTCGCCGCGGCAGAGACGATGGTGGGTCGAGAAGGGCACCGGCGGGTCGGGCTGCGCGAGGTGCTGCTGGGTCGCCGCGCGCCATGATGAGCGCTGGCCCCCCCGTGTCATGGCCGGCGCAGGCCGGCAAACCACGTCTTTCCCTCGGCCCACGTGGCCAAAGTCGTGGTTGGCCGGCCTGCGCCGGCCATGACACGGGGGGGCCAGCGCTCATCATGGCGCGCGGCGACCCAGCAGCACCTCGCGCAGCCCGACCCGCCGGTGCCCTTCTCGACCCACCAT
>DASXFW010000013.1:0-20641 GCA_036489395.1 Acetobacteraceae bacterium
CGGATTGCTTCTTCGCCTCGGATTGCTCCCCACCCCACCTCGCGATGACGCAGTTACCTCTGGCTTCAGGCTTGGTCGGTAGGCCCAGGATGGACTTGCACCTTCCTGACAAGGCACGCTCACGGACGCACGATGGCCGGGTCGAGCCCGGCCATGACGGAAATTTGCTTGCTCTACACTACCCCTTCTCCGCGCAGCGCCTCCACATCCGCCGCGCTCAGCCCCAGCCATCCGGTCAGTACGTCCGCCGTGTGCTGACCCAGGATGGGTGACGCCTCGACCTTCGGCGGCTTGCCGTCCACCCGCACCGGCCAGGCCGGCATCTTGAACGGCGCATGCTTCGGATGCTGCATCACCTGCATGATACCGCGTTGCTCGAATGTCGGGTCGTTCTGCAGCTCCATCGTATCCAGCACCGCGCCTGCGGGAATGCCGGCACCACCAACCTGCGCCATGGCGTCGTGCTTGCTGCGCGTACCCGTCCAGGTGCTGATGATCGCGTCAAGTTCAGCCATGTTCTTCACGCGATCGGTCGGCGTGGCGAAGCGTGGATCTTCGATGAGTTCCTCGCGCCCCATCACCTTGCACAGCCGTGCCCAGTGCTCGGGATTGGCGCGGCTGGTCATGATCCACACGTAATCGTTCGGTCCGCCCGGCGCGCAGGCATACAGCCCTGACGGCGCGTTGGAACCGCCGCCGGAATGCGTGCCGTCGCGCTCCACCGCCTTGCCGCTACGCGCCTGCGTGGAGAAGTTGGTGCGCATATAGTGCAGCATCGCGTCCTGCATCGCCACTTGCAGCCGATGGCCCTCGCCCGTCTTCGCCCGCTTGTGCAGCGCGCCAAGGATGGTGATCGCCATCGTCATGCCCGTGCCGGTATCGCCGAGCGACAGGCCGGGCTTCACCGGCCCCCGGCCCTTCTCTCCCGTCACGCTGATCGTGCCGCCAGTCGCCTGTGCGATCATATCAAACGCCAGGTTCTTCTCGTACGGGCTGCCGGTTCCGAAGCCTTTCACCTGACAGTAGATGATGCCGGGATTGATCGCGCGCACATCGTCATAGCCCAGGCCCAGGCGTTCGATCGTCCCGGGCGCCATATTCTCCACGCACACGTCGGCCTTGCGCAGCAGGTCCTGCACCAGCGCAAGCCCGCGCGGCGACTTCAAATTCACCGTGATCGACTTCTTGTTGGCGTTGAACATGTGGAAATAATACGGATCGTCGTCGGGTTGCCCGGGACGCAGACGGCGGCCGGGATCGCCGGTCTTCGGGTTCTCGATCTTCACCACTTCGGCGCCGAGCCACGCCAGCGCCTCGGTGCAGGACGGTCCTGCTTCGAACTGCGTGAAGTCGACGACACGGACGCCTTGCAGAAAGTCCAGAGTCTGACTGTTGTCCGGCATGATGCGTTTGTCCTCCGGTTGCGGCGGTTTCGTTTTGTCGGAATCCTTGACGGGAAGGATGGCACGCCGGACGTTTCGTGTCATGCCGAGCCGCGCGCTGGCTGCCCGGCAAATGTTTCGTTGTTGCCGAGTTCCTGCTATGCAGGCGCATCCAGGAAGGGCCCGCTGCCATGCCGCTTGTCCCTGACATCGTCTCACGCCTTCTCGCCAACGGCGTCGGAACCTTCGGACAGGCGTACACCACGATGCTTGCCGACGGCTGGCGTCGCTTCACCGACACGAGCTCGCACTACGCCAGCCAGGCGGCGACCACGGCTCTGGAAGTTGGGCTCAGCCGCGAAGGCGCTCAGGACCTGATGCTCCACGCGCTGCATCTCGGCCGCAATTACATGACCGAGATGGCAAGCATTCCGGCGCTCGCGTTCAGCACCGCGGTGGGACAGTACGAACGACAGCACGCCGTTCCGCCGCCCAGTAGCAACAACATCCGAATCGTCGAAAACAAGCCGATCATGCTGCCGCTGCGCTTCCACGCGGCACGGCAGGGCTGGGCGCTATACTTAGTCGATGCCGACAAGGCACAGACCGCGCTAGGCCATTACGGCGAGCAATTCCAGGTCTGCCGATTCAACGGCTACGCGATGCTGATGCTCTACGGCATCGATTTCCAGCAGACTGACCTTGGCGCATATCACGAGGTCGGCGTGGAGATCTCGGCGCGTCCGAAGGCGAACCCACTGGCCATGCCCGGTACGGTCGTCATTCGCATGTCCGTCGACTCGCAGTGGAGCGTTATCGCTTCAAACGCCATCTGGAGCTTTGAAAAGCTCTACACGCCGCGCATGACGCCCAGCACCCAAGCGCATCGCATCACATTTCCGGTGGACGACTCGGATACGAACACGCTGGCCATCACCTTGCCTCGGTTCGGCAGTGCCCGCAGCACCGATGTGCCCATTCAGTACTTCACCCTGGACCGTTCCGACAGCCCGCGTCGTAGGCAGCCGCTGTGCACGGTGTTCCACCGCACTGCGCGCGGCGAAGGCACGCAGTACGGCGGCCATGTCGATGTCCGCTTGGGCGACGGCACCGGGAAGAACTGCTACTGCGCCGTTGGGCCGCAAAATCCACGCATCTGCACATGCAAATCACTGAGCGACCTTGGCCTGCCGGGCCTGCGGCCATTTGCCAACGGCTGGGCAGAGCACATGGCAGGCCGCGTCGATCCGGGGTTCGCCATCGCGCCGCCGCCGGTCAAAGCCGCGGAAACATCTCCCGGAGCGCCCCACTCAGCCAGCGCGACGACACCGACATCGCCTTCGCCGCGTAGGCGTACGGCGCGCCGGCCAGCTTGAACGGCAGCAGCGCGATTTCCGGCACGGTCGAGGGCAGCACGATGTCGATCGGCTGTCCGGCATGGGCACGCGCACGAACCGACTCGGCCGCCTGAAGTCCGCTGACCACGGCTGCCTCGATGGTGACAACGTCGATCGGATTGTGCGTGTAGTCACCGGCCAGGAACAAATTGCGGATGCCGCACTGGGTGCGCGGGCGGAACTCGCCGCTGCCGACTTCGTTGGTGAACAGCGCCTCACGCAGATTGGTCTGCAGGTAGGTGCGGCGGTGATCGATGTCGTCATGGTGGAACGGAATGTAGCGGCCCACACCCTCGATCAACGTACGTTTCAGCATGTCCTGGTCATAATGCACGATCGCCTGCACATCGGACGCGACGACATTCAGCACTGTGTTGCCCCCAGTCCCCCACGCCTGTGACGTGTCCAGGAAGCTGAGGTCGAATTCCGAGCCCTGCAGATTGACGATGGCGTTCGGCAGGTCAGGCAGCTTCGTCCTGAAATACAGGTCCATCGAAATCATCGGCTCGCTGCGCAGCTTGCGCACATTGGCGAGCTCGGGTGCGTGCCGGAACACGTGCTGGTTCACCAGCCGCGCGACCGCCTGCGGCGGCGCCGCGAGTATCACATCGCCGGGCACAGTCCGCTCGAAGCGCCGCTCTCGATCAGGCGCTTCTGTGGCGCCAACATACGGCCGGTCGGCAAGTTCATGGCCCTTCAGCCCAACGATCCCGCCTGAATCATCAACGACAAGTTCCGTCACCTCGTGTCGTCGCAGAACTTCGAACTTCCGTCCGCTGTCAGCCGCCATACGCACCATGTGCGCTTCCAGCGGCCCCATCAGCGCTTCCTGGGTATTCCCTTGCAGCAGCCACATCATTGGCACCGGACACTGAAACCCGAACGACAGAAACCTACGAAAGCTGTTCGATGCCGTCAGGAAACTTGGCGACGCGAACGCCTTCGCCAGCATGTCCTGCTGCACGCTCATCGCCTGGTCGGTCATGTAGCCACGTGAGTTCATGAACGCCATCACGCTGGTCGCGCCCAGATGCTCGTGCCGCCAGGCTGGCGTGGAAACCAGATCGAGCAGGGAATAGCTGTAGATATACATGTCGGGCGGACAGCGCAGGCCGGAGAACAGGTTTTGCAGCGTGGTGCCGACGGAGCCGACGTCGATGGTTTTGATCAGCTTCGACTGCCGGCCATTCTTCATCGCCGACAGATAGGCGGTCATCGGCTGCGCAAAGAACGATCCCCGTATGCCAACATCATCCACGATGCTCCAGAAATTATGGTACCAGTTGAGGTACATATGATAGGAATGTTCGTGATAATCGCCGGCATCCGCCTGCCGATGCGCCCCCAGCTTCCCGCCAAGAAATGAATTCTGCTCCAGCAGCGTTACATCAAATCCACGCTGCAGCAGACGGAACGCGGCCGCGAGGCCGGCAATTCCCGCGCCGATGATGCTCACCTGCGGCATCTGAATTCCTCCTGTCGCGGACAGCCGGCGCACCGGCTTTCACATTTCGCGGAGCCGGATACAATGCTTACCGGGGGGCGAGGTCCTCGGCAACGCCAATGCGCGCCGGACCCTCGCGGGTGGTGATGGCAGGGACGCTGGATGTCGGCGCCTGGCTCGAAGGCCTGGGGCTGGGACAATACCGGGACTTGTTCGCGCGGCAGCAGATCGACTCCGAGGTCCTGCAGGACCTGACGGACGCCGACCTGCTGCAGCTTGAAATCCCGCTCGGCCATCGCAAGCGGTTGTTGCGTGCGCTCGGCCGTGCACCGACACAGCCCGCGCCCGCATCACCGGTCGGCGTGGCACCCGGCGCGCAACGCCGGCACCTGACAATTCTGTTCTGCGACATGGTTGGCTCGACTTTGCTGGCCTCGCGCCTCGATCCAGAAGATCTGCGCAACATCATGCGGCCGTTCTTCGATCGCTGCGGGGAAATCATCCAAGGCATGGGCGGCCATCTCGCGCGCTATATGGGCGACGGCGTACTGGCCTATTTCGGCTATCCACAGGCGCAGGAAGATGCGGCCGAACGCGCGGTCCGCGTCGGCTGCCAGTTCGTCGAACACATCCCGCGCATGCAGAACGGCTCGGGATCGAAGCTCAACATGCGCGTGGGCATCGCATCCGGCCTGGTCGTCGTGGGCGATGTGTTGGGCGAAGGAGCGGCACGCGAGGAAGCCGTCATCGGCGAAATTCCTGCCGTCGCGGCACGTCTGCAGGCCCTCGGCAGCCCGGGCGACGTACTGATCGCCGACGCGACCCGGCGCTTGCTCGGACGCCGCTTCACTCTGGAGGACGCGGGTCGCCACGACCTCAAAAACCTTAGCGGACCCGTTCAGGTCTGGCGTGTCACCGGTGAACGCGCGGTCGAAAGCCGCTATGTCGCGTCACGCAGCAGTGCCGCCAGTCCGCTCGTCGGCCGTAACGAAGAAATCGCCGCGCTGATCGAATGCTGGCGCAGCGCCTGCGACGGCAACGGCCAGGTGGTGCATCTGTCGGGCGTCGGCGGCGTCGGCAAATCACGCCTCGTACGCGCGTTGCGCGAGCGCATCCGGCGCGAGCAGCATGCGATCATGGTGCTGCAATGCTCGCCGTTCCATGTCAGCACCGCGCTCTATCCGATCGCCGCTCGCCTGCAGCGCGCCGCCGGCTTCGTTGGCGGTGAATCCGCTGAGCAACGCCTCCAGCGCCTGAGAAGCTTTTTGCAAGCGCAGGGCCTGACCGCGGAGCTGCCGCTGTTCGCGCAGCTTCTGGCGATTCCGTCCGACGGCGCCGACGTACCAGCGGCGGAAGCCAAGCAGCGCGTGCTTGATGCCGTCGTGGGCTGGCTGTTGCGGTCATCGCGCGCAATGCCAACGCTGGTGATGCTGGAAGACGCCCATTGGGCCGATCCCACCACCCTTGAACTGCTGCGCCTCGCCGCATCGAAAATCATCCGGGAGCGCATTCTGGTCGTTGTGACATCGCGACCGGAATTCGAACCCGCATGGCCGGACGATATCGTGCCGGTGTCGTTGCGGTTGCTCGGCCTTGATCCAGCCCAGACGACAGCGTTGGCAGAGACGGTTGCCGGCGTTCCGCTGCCGCCCGAACTCCTCCAACAGATATGCGCCCGCACCGATGGCGTGCCGCTGTTCGTCGAGGAATTGACCAAGGCCGTCGTGGAGGCGAATGCACGCGCGGAGCCCAGCCTGGTTCCGCGGCACGCCGCAATCCCGGCCAGCCTGCAGGATACATTGCTGGCGCGTCTCGACGCTCTTGGCGCATCGGGCCGCGAAGTCGCGCAGGTCGCCGCGGTCATTGGCCGCGAGTTCTCCCATGCCCTGCTGCGCCAAGTGGCGGATATACCCGAAGCGGAGCTTGTTTCGTCAATTGCCGCGCTGGAGAAAGCCGGCATTGTGCGGGGGTCGGCCGAGCCCGGCGGCGGCATCTACATGTTCCGCCACGGGTTGTTGCAGGAGACCGCCTACAACACGCTGCTGCACAGCACCCGCCGCGAGCTGCACGGACGCATCGCTGTCACGCTCGAAGAGCACTTCGCCGACGCCGTCGCCAGCCAGCCTGCCCTGCTCGCGCACCACTTCACCGAAGCCGACGTGCCGCCCCGCGCGATCCACTGGTGGCAGTTGGCAGCAGAACGCTCGCGCCGACAGTCGGCCAACGTCGAAGCGACGTTGCAGTATCAGCGCGCGCTCGAACTGCTGCAACGCGTGCCGGAAGCGGCAGAGCGGGATCGATACGAAATCATGCTACGCACCCAACTCAACCCGGCGATCTACGCTGCCATGGGGCCGGCCGCGGCAGAACGCGGTGCCAATTTCGCAAAGCTGGTGGAACTGCACGCGCGCCTCGGCGATACCGCACGCATGTTCCCGGTAATGTGGGGGCAGTGCGTCGTCAGCTTCGCCCGCTGCGAACTGACAGAATCGACAGAGAAGACGCGCGAGTATCTGCGGCTGGCGGAAGACCGGGGCGATCCGGTGGTGCAGACGGCCGGACACCTGCACCTCGGTCACACCGAATTGCTACGGGGCGCTGTAGGACCTGGCCTCGAATCAGTGGATCGCGCACTGGCATTGTATCGGCCGGAGCATCGCTCGACATTGATCAGCGATTATGCGCTGGACCTGCACTCTCTTGCACTCAGTTGCCGTTGCCTCGCATTACAGCAGCTCGGCCAGACACAACAGGCGGCTCGGCTGGCAGAGGAGGCCGCGCAGGAGGCAAAGCAGGGCGGCCACTTTGTTACCATTTCTCACGTACTGTTCCAGGTCGCCTTGTCTCACATGATCGCCGGAGACGTTGCGGCAACCGAGGAATCTGCCAGGGAACTCGCAATTTTCTCTGAGCGGCATCAGGGCGTTTACTGGCGCTCGCATGCCGACATCCTGCAAGGCTGGGCGATAGCGCAGGCGGGCCGGATCGACGAAGGTCTGGCCCGCATGCGGGAAGGCACGGTGCGGCGCGCCCGGATGCAGGGCCGCGCCTGGGAACCGCAATATGTCGCGCAGGAGGCAGACCTGCTGACCAGTCGGGGCCGTACCACCGAAGCGCTGCGCCGACTCGACGAAGCGGACGCGCTGATCAATGCCACCGATCACCGCGTTTCCGAAGCGGAGCTGCATCGCCAACGCGCTCTGGCATTGGCGGCGGAAGGCGCGCCCGATGCGGATGTCGAGGCGTGGTTATGCAGCGCGCTGTCATTGGCGCGTGCGCGCGGCCAAGTGCTGTGGGCCTCGCGCGCGGCGGCGGATCTTGCCGCGCATCGGCACAAGGTGGGCGATGAAGCTGGCGTTGCCGCGCTGCTGGAGGAAGTTACAGCTTGGATGGCGCGCCGCTCGCATTGAAGCCCCGGGTCAGCGCTTCACCACCAGTCCCTGTCCGGTTGGCAGCTCCAGCACGTGCAGTCCGCGCGCGCCCATGAATTCGTCCGCGGAATCCTTCTGGGCGCGATAGCCACTCCAGCCGTAATCATCGAACACAATGATCCCGCCGGGGCTGACCCGGTCGAACAAGACGTCCAGCGCGCCACGTTCCGCTTCCGCGTTGTTCATGTCGATGTGCAGGAAGGCGATCCGGTCCGGTGATGCATCGGCCAGAATGTCAGGTACCTTGCCCTGCGTCACAACCACATTGTCCCATGCGTGGAAACGCGCGCGGACGCGGTCCGCGAGGTCCGGTGCGTGTGCGGGCAAGCGGTGGCCCTCGCCGGAACCGCCCGATGGATCGAACAAGTCGTACAGCCATAAGCGCCTGCCTGGCAGGCCGTGGGTGAAGTGCATCAGGACCTCGGCCGAGTAGCCCTGATACGTGCCGCATTCGACATAATCGCCCGCAAGTTCTGCTGTGCTGTCCGCGGCCCAGCACAGAGTGTGGGTACGCCAGACAATGGCGCGCTCGGCTGGCTCGGGGCGCGCGGCCAACACGGCGGCAACGAACCGCGGTTCAGTGAGAAACCCGCGGGTATGGCCATAGGTGATCAGGTTGTCGGCCATGAACCACGGGCCGCGCGGGTCCCCCGGTTCGCCGGTATTGGCCAGCGCCTGCAAAGCCGCGAGCGCGGCGGGGTCGTTGTTCAGACCAAAGAACAAACTCGGTACCAGCAAGCCGAAACGGGCGGAGCTGTCGGGCATGGTGCATCCCCAGAGGATCATACCGCCGTCTGCCAGAAAAGGGTGAAGGATGTCTGAACGGCGTCGCTCCCAGGCGTCGCTCCCATGATTGCGAGGCGCGTCCGGCCGACGCAAGCTGACGCAATGCCAGACACGGGGGACATGACATGAGCGTCGTCACGACAGAGCAACGCGGGGCGGTGTCGATCATCCGCATCAATCGGCCAGAGAAGATGAACGCGATATCCTCGGCCGTCGCGGTAGAGCTGCAACAGGCGTTCATGGCCTTCGATGCCGATCCGGATCAGCGCGTGGCCATTCTCTCCGCCGCGGGCGACCGCGCGTTCACGGCCGGTGCCGATGTCACCGACCTGCCGGAGCTGTGGCGCGCGATCCCGGGTGTAGGGTTCGAGACCGACAAACCCATCATCGCCGCCACGTCGGGCTGGGTGGTCGGCGGCGGCATTGTTGTGGTGATGATGTGCGACCTGATGGTCTCCACCGAAAGCAGCGTGTTCTATTATCCTGAGGCGAAGCTGGGGGTCACCGGCGGGATGATCAGTTCGCTGGCAACGCGCATGCCGCACAAGATGGCGATGGAAATGATGCTGTTATGCACGCAGGTTTCTGCGCAGCGGGCATACGAAGTGGGTTTTGTGAATCGTGTCGTGCCGAACGGGCAGCACGAAGCAGAAGCGCTGAAGATGGCCGAAACAATGCTGGATTCCGCGCCGCTGGTAATCGGCGCGTTGAAGCGTCTGGTATCGGAGGTGATGCCGGTCGGGCCGGTGGAACGGATGGTCGCAGTCAGCCGGACGCTCGGGCGGGTGCGCGCGAGCGAGGACATGCAGGAAGGCATCCGCGCCCACAAGGAACGGCGCAAGCCGCAGTTCAAGGGGCGATGACCCCGCCCCTCATGGACCGGTTGACCCGGCGATCTACGCTTCGACTGGTCTTGCGCAGATCGCCGGGCAAGGCGCGGGCCCTGACGAAGGGTCGGCCGTTAGTAATGATAGGTGCCCAGTCCCCCGAACAGCAGGAACAGGATCAGGATGAGCAGCACGAGACCGATGCCGCCGCCGTAGTGGGCACCGCCGTAGTAGCCGGAGCGGTATCCGTAAAAGCCACCACCGCCGAACAACAGCAGGATAATCAGGATCAGCAGGATCAGGCCCATCAGGGTCCTCCTTTGCGCTTGGTCGAACTGTTCATGTCGGAGTCCAGTGCGTTCGGCGCGTGATCACATGGTGGCAAGAACGGGGCACACGCTTCCAATCGGTAACAGTCTGTTCATGTTCGGAGCGATCCCCTTGCCTCCGGCCGACGTGATTGCCAATGCAGGCAGCATGACCAATCCTGTTGAGCGTCCGCGCTGGCATCCAGAACACCTTGCCGCACGGCGGCCATTCCTGCGGCGCCGCGCGACGCTGACGGCCGCGACGCGGGCGTTCTTCACCGCGCGGGGCTACACCGAGGTGGAAACGCCCTATGGCGTCCCAACGCCGGGCGAGGAAGTGCATCTGCGGGCTTTCCAAACGGAGCGTGAATATCCGGACGGCACGCGCGAACCGTTGTGGCTGCACACCAGCCCGGAGTTCGCCATGAAAAAGCTGCTGGCTGGCGGATCTGGGCCGATCTTCCAGCTTGCCCGCGTGTGGCGGAACGGCGAAGGCAGTGCGCTGCACGCGGCAGAGTTCACCATGCTGGAGTGGTACCGGCCCGGCGCGAGCATGGATTCGCTGATCGCCGAGACCGCCGAATTCCTGCGTGCCACGCTGCCGCCGGTCGTGAGCTGCCGCGGCGTCACCACGGATATCAGTTCGATCGAACGCCTGACCGTCGCCGAAGCGTTCGCACGCTTTGCGGGCGCCGATCTTCTGGCAACCGCGGGCGATGCCGAAGGCCTTGCCGCCGCCGCCGCCACACGTCTGCGCCCCGCCGAAACCTGGGAGGATCTGTTCTTTCGACTATTGCTGGAGCGGATCGAACCGCGGATCGGCCACGTCCACCCGACGTTCCTGACACACTGGCCGGCGGCGCAGGCAGCGCTTGCGCGGCGCGACCCGGAAGATCCGCGCGTCGCCGAGCGGTTCGAATTGTTCGTCTGTGGCATCGAACTGGCGAATGCGTTCGTGGAACTGACCGACCCGGACGAACAACGCGCGCGGTTCGAGGCGGATCGGGCGCGGCGCCATGCCATCGGCGGAGATGACTGGACACTGGATGAGGATTTCCTTGCCGCGCTGGCGCACGGCATGCCGCAATGTGCTGGTATTGCGCTGGGGTTCGACCGGCTGGCGATGATTGCCTGCGGTGCGGACCGGATCGATCAGGTACTATGGCTGTAATCGGCAAAATCAGGCAAGCATTTGGCATGCGTCGGATCGTTCCAATGTTGGCAGCGGTTGCGGTGGGTGCATGCGCCAACCAGCTTGCCGCGCGCGAGGCCTTCCTGAAGCAGTTCGTTGGCCATTCGGACTCGGAGTTGGTGCAGAAACTGGGCGTGCCGACGCGTACCTATGAAACGCATGGCGTGAAATACCTTGCGTACACCGAGAGCAGGCTGGAGTTCATGCCGCCTCTGCCACCTTACGCGGGGCCACCCTGGTGGCTTGGTGCGTATGGCGCTGCACCGCCGCAGGTAGTGAACCTGGTCTGCGAAACGACGTTCGTTGTGGCTGGCGGTATTGTGAAGTCGTATGCGCTGCGCGGGAATGCGTGCGGGTGATTCACCCCCTGTCATCGCGAGGGGTGTGTCATTGGGGAGTGTGTCATTGCGAGGAGCAAAGCGACGAAGCAACCTCGTTGGTCATGAGCCGCTGCTTGTCACGAACAAGATTGCTTCGTCGCTTTGCTCCTCGCAATGACACTGCATTTGGCACTGCCGCAGGCGTCAAAATTTACGACACCTGGTATTACGTCTCCTCGCCGAACGCCTTGCGTTTCAGTTCTTTCAGCCGATCCGCGCCGCCTGGTGTTTGCGGATCGAGGACCAGCAACTGCTGCCAGGCGTCATAGGCACCCTTCCAGTCCTTACGGGCCTCGGCAATGCGCGACAGGGTCTCGAACGCGGTGAAATGGCGAGGATCCTGCTTCAGCGTCGCTTCGATATCGGCGATCGCACCATTTGTGTCACCGGACTGCCAGCGGGCGATGGCGCGCTGCAGGTAGGCTTCCGCCAGATTTGGATCGAGCGTGAGCGCGTCGCCAAAATCCTCAATTGCGTCGTTGTCGGCATCGGCTTTCATCTCGCGCAGGCCGCGAGTCATCAACAGCGTGACCGCAGGCGTGCCCTCATTCAGCCAGATCTGTTGGAGCTGCGCTTCCAGTACCTCGGCCACCTGAGGATTGGGCGCCGTCTTCAGCGCATCGAGCAGCTTGTTGGCAATCGCGTTGCGGTCGGCGGGCTGCTGTGCATAAGCGGCCAGCGGAATTAGCAGCACGGCAAGGACCAGACGGCGCATGCCGCATCGTCGCGCTGCCCGTGGGGTCGGTGCAAGCATCAGGCGCGTGTGCCGAGTGCGGCCGGCATCGGGCCGCCAGCCATCCAGTCCAGCAGCTCGATGGTGTGCACCACCGGCATGCCACCGCCGGACAGTTGCGTGATGCAGCCGATATTGCCTGCCGCGATCAGGTCCGGCCGTCTCGCGCGCAGATTGTCGAGCTTGCGCGCACGCAGCCGTTCCGCAATGGCCGGCTGCAGCAGATTGTAAGTGCCGGCTGAACCGCAGCAGAGATGCGACTCCACGGGCTCGACAATGTTGAATCCCGCTTGCCGCAGCAGCGCCTTCGGTTCGTCCCGGATGCTCTGTCCGTGTTGCAGGCTGCACGCGGCATGGTAGGCCACGGTCAGGCCCGGCGGATCGCGCGTCGGCGCATAACCGAAACGGCTAAGGAACTCGCTGATGTCGCAGGCCAAGGCTGACACTTTCGCGGCACGATCGCGCCAGGATTCTGGCTCGGTGCGGAACATAAAGCCGTAGTCCTTCACCACCGTGCCGCAACCGGAGGTGTTGATCACGATTGCATCAAAGTCCTCGGTGCCCCATGCCTCGATGTTCGCCCGTGCGAGCCGCATCGCCGCATCGTGCTGGCCCATGTGATGGTTCAGCGCACCGCAGCAACCGCTGTCGGGGTGCACCACCACCTCTACCCCCAGACGGTTCAGCAAACGGATCGTTGCCGCATTGATCTCCGGCGCCAGCACCTGCTGCGCGCAGCCTGCCAGCAACGCGACGCGGGCGCGACGCGGACCTTGCGCCGGATGCACGCGCGGACGCTCGGCGATCCCGGGCGGCGGCAAGCGCGACGGCGCCAGCCGCAACATCGCGCGCAGCCGCTGCGCCGGCATGCCACGCCCGGGCACCAGCCTGGCAAGCGGCCGTGCGGCACGCGCACCCAGCAATGCGAGACGGAAGATGGCGGGACGCGGCAGTACGGCCGCCAGCACTCCGCGCAACAGTCGTTCATGCCAGGGGCGGCGATAGGTCCGTTCGATATAATTCCGTGCGTGATCAACCAGGTGCATGTAGTTCACGCCGGATGGGCACGTGGTCATGCAGGACAGGCATGAAAGGCAGCGGTCCACATGGCGCACCACGTCCTCGGTTGCCGGGCGCTCGGCCTCCAGCATGTCCTTGATCAGGTAGATACGGCCGCGCGGCGAATCGAGCTCATCGCCGAGCAACACGAAGGTCGGACACGTCGCGGTGCAGAAGCCGCAATGCACGCAGGTGCGCAACACCTGGTTGGACGCCGCGGTGTCCGGATCGCGCAGTTGCTCGGGGGTGAAATTCGTCTGCATGGATCAATCGGTTTCGCGTGGCGGGATGCGGCGCAGGAGATAATATGACGTGACGATCCAGACGATCGCCAGCGCGAACAAGAGCCATGACATCCAACGGTCGCCGGGATGGAGGTAGTCATAGATCGGATAGCCAGATGCACCCATGATTGACGTGATCATCAGCCCTGCTCTGACATTCAGCAGCCGCCATTCCGGATCGATCCGATAGTACTGGAATGCGCACAAAATGAAGGTGGCGAGGAAAAGCAGGATGATGATGGATTTGGGTGCCATGGCAGATCAAAGTCCGGCATAGAGACGACCAGGATTGAGCACGCCACGCGGATCCAGCGCGGCTTTCACGCGCCGGGTGATGGCGGCCAGCGGGGGCGGCTCGGGGGGCACGACGCGGACCGCCGTGCGCAGCGATTCCGGTGCGCGCAGCAGCATCCAGGTGCCGTGAGCGGCGCGGGCGGCGGCCTCAACGGCCGCATGCGTCGCCGTCTCGGCGGGACCGGCCAGCCAGACGAGGCCGCCGCCCCAGTCCAGGTAGCCGCGCACGCTCGCCGCCGCGACCGCACTCAGCACGCCAGGCCCGGCGGAGGGGCGCACGGAGACGCGCCACACGGCGTCGGTCGGCGCCGCCGGCAAGGGCACCGCGTCACGCACCGCCCGCCAGACCGCGCGGGAGGTGGCATCGTCCAGGATCTCGCCCTGCGAAAAGGCCAGAGTCTGGCGCAGCTTTTCCGTACGATAGGTGACCGATCGGGCGAAGTCCTCGATCCGAAGAAGCGCGGCAGAGCACCCGAGCGGTGCCAGATCGGCGACGCGTGCGGCGCATTCCGCCGGCAACCACGCCGCGGCCGATACGCTGAACGGCGAACCCAGCCCCGCCGCCAACGCCGCCACGCCGGCGGTCGCATCCAGGCCGGGAAGCAACAGCGTGCCGGTTGCCTCCGGCGCCGGCAGCACCTTCAGCGTGGCCTCGGTAATCATACCCAACGTGCCGTGGCTGCCTGACAGCAGCTTGCACAAATCGAGACCGGTGACATTCTTCAGCACGCGTCCTCCGGAATGAATGATCTCGCCCCATCCGGTGACGGCGCGGATACCCAGCACGTGGTCGCGCGTGGCCCCCCAAGCAACGCGGCGCGGCCCGCTAAGGTTGGTGGCGACAATCCCACCTATGGTCTGCGGCCGATCCGGCGCGCGCAGCAGCGCGGAAAGGTCGGGCGGTTCGGAAATCATATGCTGGCCTTGTTCTGCGAGCGTGGCTTCCAGTTCCTGCAGCGGGGTGCCGGCACGTGCGGAAACGATCAGTTCCTGCGGCGAGTAGAGCGTGATGCCGGTGTGGTCCCGCGTGGAAATGCTGCGCGCCGCCTGCACTGGACGAAGCATACCGAGCTTGGTGCCGTTGCCGGCGATCAGCAGTGGTTCACCGGCGCTCGCGGCATCCGCGATGGCGGCGGCGATGGCGGATTCCAGCAGGGGTGTCTGACCATTGGTCATGGGGTGTCAGCAATGACACTCTCAAGCAACACTTGCACCCGCCTGCAGCGGAAACACCTTGTGCGGATTCAGCAGCCAGCCCGGATCGAACGCCGTCTTGATCCGCCGCTGCTGTTCCAATTCGTGGGCTGCGAACTGCACCGGCATCAACTCGCGCTTCTCTACGCCGACGCCATGCTCGCCGGTCAGGCAGCCGCCGACTTCGACGCACAGCTTCAGTACATCGGCGCCGAATTGCTCCGCGCGATGGAAGCTTTCCGCGTCGTTGGCGTCGAACATGATCAGCGGATGCAGGTTGCCGTCGCCCGCATGGAAGATGTTGGCGACCTTCAGGCCGCACGCATCAGACATCTCGCCAATGCGGCGCAGCACGTCGGGCAGCTTCGACGTCGGGATGACGCCGTCCATGCACAGATAGTCGGGGCTGATGCGACCGATCGCGCCGAACGCACCCTTGCGGCCCTTCCAGATCGCCAGCGATTCCGCAGCCGACTGCGACACCTTCATGCTGATCGGATCGTGCCGGTTGCAGATCTCGCGGATGCGGGTGAGCAATTCGTCTTGCTCGACCGCGCTGCCTTCGACTTCGATGATCAGCATGGCTTCGGCGTCCAACGGATAGCCGGCGTGGGCGAATTCCTCACAGGCGTGGATCGCCGGCTTGTCCATGAATTCCAGCGCCACCGGAATGATGCCGGACGCCATGATGTCGGCCACGCACGCACCGGCGATTTCGTTGGAACGGAACGCCGCCAGCATCGCGCGCGCGCCTTCCGGGCCGCGCAGGATGCGCACGGTCACTTCGGTGATCAACGCGAGTTGGCCCTCGCTACCGGTCAGCAGACCGAGCCAGTCGTAACCCGCAGCGTCGAGATGCGCGCCGCCGATATCGATGATCTCGCCATCGACGGTGACTATCTTCAATCCCAGCAGGTTGTTGGCGGTGACACCGTATTTCAGGCAGTGGGCGCCGCCGGAGTTCATGCTGACGTTGCCGCCGATCATGCAGGCAAGCTGACTCGACGGATCGGGTGCGTAGAAGAATCCACGCTCCGCCACGGCATTGGTGATGCCGATATTGGTGACGCCCGCCTGCACGGTCGCGCAGCGATTGGCGTAGTCGATGTCGAGGATGCGGTTCAGGCGCATCAGCCCGACCACGACTGCATCCGCCAACGGCAGTGCGCCGCCGGACAGCGACGTGCCGGCACCGCGTGGGACCACACGCACGCCGTTCTGGTGGCAGAAGCGCATGACCGCGGCGACTTGTTCCGTGGTGTCGGGCAGCACAACGGCGAGCGGCACCTGGCGGTACGCGGTCAGGCCGTCGGTCTCGTACGGTCGCAGCAGGTTCGGTTCGGCAATGACCGCCTCTTCGGCCAGCAGCGGACGCAGGCCGGCGACGATGTCGTCGCGACGGGCGAGCACGTCCTGCTTGGGTTCCGGCAGTTGGATCATGGCGGGCCTCCAGGCCGGAACATGGCGGTTTGCGCGCGCCGGGACAAGGACAGGTGTACGCGCGACCGCTCGTCACGTCGTGACGACGACCTACGGCGCCTGCGCGCCCTGGCCGTTCACGTACAGTGCATAGACCGAGGTGCTGGCGCACATGAACAACCGATCCTTCTTCCGCCCACCGAAACAAAGATTGGCGCAGGCCTCCGGCAGATGCACTTTGCCGATCAGGTCGCCATTCGGTGCGTGGCAGCGTACCCCGTCCTCCGCGGCGTCCCCCCAGCCCATGCTGCACCAGACATTGCCATCGACATCGCAGCGCACCCCGTCGGTCATGCCCGGCGCGAAGTCGGCGAACACACCGCCACCGCGCAACCGCGTGCCATCGACATCAAACACCCGAATATGCGCCGGCCCGCCATGCGAGACCCCGCTGTCCACGACATACAGTTTTTGCTCCATCGGCGAGAAGCACAGCCCGTTCGGCCGCACGAAATCGTCGGCAAGCACCGTGGCGACGCCGTTGGTATCCAGCCGATACACGTTGCGCCCGAGCTCGGCGTCGGCCTTGTGGCCCTCATACGGTCCATCGATGCCGTAGCCAGGATCGGTGAACCAGACCGCGCCGTCGGACGCCACCACCACGTCGTTCGGCGCGTTGAGCTGCTTGCCCTCGAACCGGTCCATCAGCACGGTGATCCGGCCGTCGTGCTCTGTGCGCGTGACGCGGCGCGTGTCGTGCTCACAGGTGATCAGCCGCCCCTCGCGATCCCGGGTGTTGCCGTTGCTGTAGTTTGACGGCGTACGGAACACCGACAGATGCCCGTCCTCCTCCAGCCAGCGCATCATCCGGTTGTTGGGAATGTCGCTGAACACGAGGTAGCCGCCGTCACGGAAATACACTGGACCTTCGGCCCAGCGGAAGCCGGTGGCGATGCGCTCGATCGCTGCATTGCCCTGCTTGTAGAGGAAGCGGGAATCCATCCGTTCGATGCGTGGATCGGGATAGTGCGTATCCGGCAGATTGCCGAGCGGCAATGGCATCGTTGTTCTCTCCCTGCAAAAATCATGTGGTTTTGCTCGCCGGAAGCGTCAGCGCGGCGGGTCGCCTGGTCAAGCCATTCGCCCTCGTCCCGCATGAACCTCACGTGAATGACATGGATCAACGCGCGGCCCACGGCATCGTGCCAGCCTTCAACAGCAATTCCCGAGCAATTCCCGCGCCACGGCAGCGGTCATGCCGGCGGCGACGTATGACAGGAGACGCACATGGCCGGCTTCGGTGCCCTGCCGATTGGCACGCTCATCGTCGCAAGGTCGGACCGCGGCCCGATCGTCAAGGGCCAGCCCGGGATCATCGCCGGGCCACCGGCCGGCTCGCGGCTTCTGTGGTGGCGCAGAGCCTATCCGTGCGTCTTTCTCGGCTGTATCCATGTCCCGATGCCGCGCCGCCGCGTCAAGGTACTCAGCCACGACGTCTGTTGCCAAATGCTGGAGCACCCGTACTGGTTCCTGCACACGCGCAGCGTGGCAGCGATGTATCGCGAACCGGAGGCCGGGCCGCGGCGATCTTCATTCTGGTCCGGCTGAACGCGCCACGCCGTCAGCCGCGCGCGCGCGTGTACTGAAACCAGCGAAAAATCCTTGTCTGACGGGCTCCGGCATGTCACGCTGCACCGCAGCAAAAAGCGTTGAACGGCGAGGAGGCTCCTCGAAGCAGGCCTTGGTGCAATCGGCTCCGGGGCCTTGTCGGTCGCGCCCCGCGGGCCCGGAACGAAGGAGTCTGCCCGCATGCTCGATCAGCCGGTCGTCAATCTGCTCTCCCACGTCAAGCCCGGCGATACGCCGTGGAAGAGCGAGGGCCTGCGCGACTTCTTCCTGTATCGCGACCTCGGCGTCGCCGATGCCACCGGCGGTCGCGTCATTGCCCAGCTCGTGAAGGCGAACGAAGCGCCAGAACATGGCACCGGCTGGCACCGCCATGTCGCGGATTTCCACATCGTCATCATGCTGAAGGGCTGGGCGAAATTCATGTACGAGGACAAGGAACACATCGTCGCCGCCGGCGACTGCGTGCATCAGCGCCCGGGCATCACGCATTACTTGTTCGATTACTCACCTGACATGGAGTACCTTGAAATCGCCGGCCCGGCGGACTTCAAGACGCTGGACGTGGAAGGCCCCTGCGCGGTGCCCGAACCCGCGAAATGGACCGAATCGGTCTGACGCGGTCAGAACTCGACTTCCAGTTCCTCGATTTGCTCCGGCTCGTGCTGCGCGGCTTCCAGCCATTCCTGCATGGCGGGCCAGGCAAAGATGTGCGTGCAGTAATCCGCGCAGACGGAGTCGAGCGCCACATCATAAGTGCGGAAACGCGTCGCGACCGGCGCGTACATCGCATCGGCGACGCTTGGCGCGCGGCCGAACAACCACGGCCCGCCCCAGGTCGCCATGCATTCGCGCCAAATCTCGGTGATGCGCTCGATATCGGCGCGCGCCGCGGACCACAGCGTAAAGCCCGGCCGATGCACCCGCAGGTTCATCGGCAGCGACGACCGCAGCGCGGAAAACCCCGAATGCATCTCGCCGGAAATCGAGCGGCAACGCGCGCGCGCCATCCGATCGGACGGGTACATGCCGGTCGTGGGGCAGACTTCGTGCAGGTATTCGGCGATCGCCAGCGTGTCCCACACCGTCACGCCATCATGCACCAGGCACGGGATGCGGATCGACGAGGCCTTCAGCAGCAGCTCCGCGCGGGTGTTCGGATCGTCGGGATCGACCACCTTTTCTTCGAACGGCAGGCGCGCCATGCGGATGAGCAGAAAGCCGCGGAGAGACCAGGACGAGTAGTTCTTGCTACTGATCAGAAGCGTCGCCACGCTCATAGTTGCGTCCCCCGTCCAAACCCGTCATGCTGCGGCGCAACAACATACAGACGATCGATCCTGAGACGCAACGCGCAGGGATGATGTACCAGCTCTACCAGGCTCAGGCAGACATGCTCCTGCCATTGCGTCAGCTTGCGCGGTTCGGTGCCGGCATGGCGCGGCAGATCGACCTCGGTCCTTACACGCCGCCGATGTTGCGCGAACTGGGCGCCGGGTGGGGCGTCTTCGCCGAACTGGGCCTGACGCATTACCGGCCGCCCTTCGAGATCGACTCCGTCGTGCTGGGCAACAAGCAAGTGGCCGTGGTCGAAGAAGCGGCGGACGACACGCCGTTCGGCACGCTGCTGCATTTTCGCAAGGACAGCCCCGTGGTGCAGCCGCGCGTGCTGATCGTGGCGCCGATGTCCGGGCATTTCGCCACACTGCTGCGCAACACCGTCGAGGTGATGCTGCCAGAGCATGATGTCTTCATCACCGATTGGAAGAACGCGCGCGACATACCGCTGGCCGCCGGCGTGTTCGGGCTGGAGGCGTTCGTCGATCATCTGATTCACTTCCTCGAGGCGATCGGGCCGGGTGCGCATATCGTCGCGGTGTGCCAGCCGGCCGTGGCCGCGCTGGCGGCGACGGCTGTGATGGCGGAGACCGAGAACCCGGCGCAGCCACGCAGCATGACGCTGATGGCGGGGCCGATCGACACGCGCGTCAATCCGACGAAGGTGAACGAGCTGGCGCAATCGAAGCCGATATCGTGGTTCGAGAAGAACCTGATCAGCACGGTGCCGTGGCGATTCAGCGGCGCATGCCGGCGGGTCTATCCGGGATTCCTGCAATTGGCGGCGTTCATCAGCATGAACCTGGACCGCCATATCGGCGCGCATTTCAACCAGTTCCGCAACCTGGTGGGCGGCGATGAGTCGTCCGCTCTGGCGCATCGGAAGTTCTACGACGAGTACGGCGCGGTGATGGATCTGCCTGCGGAGTTCTACCTGGAGACCGTCCAGCAGGTGTTCCAGGAGCATCATCTGCCGGAGGGGCGGTTGATGTGGCACGGCGCGGCGATCAAGCCGGGCGCGATCCGTCGTACGGGGCTGCTGACGGTCGAGGGCGAGCGGGACGATATCTGCGCGGTCGGCCAAACCATGGCGGCGCTGGATTTGTGTTCGGGAATCCGGGTCAATCTGAAGCAGCACCATTTGCAGACGGCGGTAGGACATTATGGTGTGTTCGCCGGGAAGCGCTGGGCACGCGAAGTGTATCCGCGGGTACGCGAGATGATCCAGGTTATGAATTAGGCCGCGCCTGTTATTGGCGATGAAGCGAGCTTCCGAACACCGGTGCGCTGCGGGGCTGGCATATGAAGCGCAGAGCTCCGGCTCGGCCATCCTGTAATTGCGACGAGCAAACTGGGGCCTTCTGTCATTGCGAGGCCGCTTGGCCGAGGCAATCTCGTTCGTGACGAGCTGCCGGCGGCTCGCCACGAACGAGATTGCTTCGGCCAAGCAGCCTAACAAGAAACAAGGTCGCCCCTCCCCTTGAGGGAGGGGTTGGGGGAGGGGTGCGTACATCCACCGCCCGCGGATGTACGCACCCCTCCCCCAA
>DASXFW010000040.1:0-3456 GCA_036489395.1 Acetobacteraceae bacterium
GCCTGAAGCTTTCCCCCTCCCTCAAGGGGAGGGGGGACTCAACTCAACTCAACTCAACTCAACTCAACTCAACTCAACTCAACTCAACCCAACTTGCGCGCAGCGGCTACAGTTCGATCGCCCCACCCCGCAGCCCCTTCACCACGGCCTCCGCCCGGCTGTTCGCCTCCAGCTTGGCGAACATCGCCTCCAGATGGAATTTCACGGTGTGCACGGAAATCCCCAGCTTCCGCGCCACCGCCTTGTTGGTAAGCCCCTGGCCGACCAGCGTCAGGATCTCCACCTCACGCGGCGTCAGCGCCGGCGTGTCCTCCGCCGCGCGGAACTCCGCCAGCTTCTCCACCCCCGGTGCGCGCACGATCAGCCCGGCGGCGACGGCGCGCAGCGCGGCGTCGAGCTGCGGCGCCTCCACCGCGCGCGGCACCACGCCGGCCACCGGCTCGGCCGGCAGCGTGTCCGCCAGCGCCAGCACCGGCGCCTCGGCCTCGCCGGGCGGCGTGACGCCGGGCGCGAGGTCGCACAGCACCACGTCCGGCGCCTCCACGGACACCGTATGCCCGGCCGCCTCCAGCATCGCCGCAAGGCCGCGCCGCCGCAGCGGATCGGCAGAGTGCAGCGCGACCCGCAGCGGCGGCAGGCTCATGCCGCGGGGCGCGCGGCGACGATCACCGCCAGCGTCTGCATCGCCCCGGCGCGCAGCAGACGCAGCGACACGCTTTGACCCACCCGCTCCGGCCCCAGCGCCGCGCTCAGCGCACGCATGCGCCGCACCGGCGTGCCGTCCAGGTCCAGCAGGATGTCGCCCGGCAGCACACCCGCCTGCGCGGCGGGGCCGTCCGTGGCCAGGCTGACCACCATCATGCCCGCCTCACGCCCGGCCGCCTCACGCAGGCTGTCCGGCACCGCCACCGGCTGCAGGCCCACGCCGAGCCAGCCGCGCGCGATGCGGCCCTCGGCCAGCAGCGGATCGATCACCCGGGCGATCGTCGCGGCGGGGATGACCAGCGTGCGGCGGCGCGGACCGGCGGTGGACATGCCGAGCAACCGGCCGGCGGTATCCAGCACCGGGCCTCCCTCGTCGCGACCGATGCGGGCATCGAGGCGCAGCAGGGCCTCGATCCGCCCGCCGGCCTGGCTGTGCCATTCCGGGCCGACCGCGTGCACCATGGCCAGGCGCGCGGTGATCCCCGCGCTGGGATCGGCGCCCAGTACCAGCGCCAGCGCGCCGACGCGCGGCGTGGGCGCGTGCTCTGGCAACGTGGACTCCACCGGCTGGGCCAGGCGCAGCAGCGCGACGTTGGTTCCGGGGTCGCGTCCGGCGAGCTTTGCGGCGATCTCTGCATCGCCGTGGCGCACGGCGAAGTCCGCTCCGTCCGGCAGCATTTGCTCCGACGTCGCCACGACATCGGGGCGCCAGAGGATGCCGCTGACCGGGCGCCGGCCGGTGGCGATCGCGACAATGGACGATGCACCCGCGGCGACGTGGTCGGCAAAGGCGTCTGAAATCTGATCGAGCAATTCGGCAGTCATGCGGCAACTCCTTGTTTCCGGCCGCCATCCTGCCGCGTGGCGCGGCGCGGCGGCATCGGCCGGATGCCCGGCAGACGCCCCGGCCGCATGGCTGGGTTCGGCGCGACCGGGCGCCTCCCCATTTGGGGCGCGAAAGGACCGATTGCATGCCGCTCGACGATACCGGGACGCTGGATCCCTACTCCGCCCAGGTGGTGCACGCCTACGACCATGTCGGGCCCGCCGTGGTGCACGTGATGGCGATGGGTGCGGCGGGGCGGCCGCGCGGCCAGGGATCGGGCGTGTTGTTCACCCCCGACGGCTACATGCTGACCAACAGCCATGTGGTGAGCGGTGCGGTGCGGCTGAAGGCGTCGCTGACGGACGGGCGGGTTTTCGACGCGACGCTGGTGGGCGACGATCCGGCGACCGACACCGCGGTGCTGCGGCTTGCCGCCGACGGGGTGCCGCATGCGGAGCTCGGGTCCTCGGCCGCGCTGCGCGTCGGGCAGTTGGTGGTGGCGATCGGCAATCCGCTCGGGTTCGTTTGCACGGTCACGGCGGGGATCGTCAGCGCGCTGGGGCGGACGCTGCGGACGCGGTCAGGCCACAGCCTGGATTCGGTGATCCAGACGGACGCGCCGCTGAACCCCGGCAATTCCGGCGGCCCGCTGGTGGCGGCGGGCGGGCGCGTGGTGGGCATCAACACCGCGACGATCGCGCCGGCGCAGGGCATCTGCTTCGCCATCGGCATCGATACCGCCATCTGGGTGGCGACGCGGCTGATGCGCGACGGCAAGGTGCGGCGGTCCCGGCTGGGCGTGTCCGGCCAGACGGTGCCGCTGGAGGTACGGCTGCGCCGGCGGCACGGACTGACGCAGGCGAGTGGCGTGCTGGTGGCGGAGGTGCAGGAGGACAGCGCGGCCTTGCGCGCGGGACTGACGGCGGGGGATGTGCTGGTGGGGCTGGACGACGTGGTTGTTACGGGGGTGGACGACCTGCATCGCGCGCTGACCGGGGAGCGGGCGGGCGTGGCGGTGCGGGTCTCGCTGCTGCGGCGGGCGGAGTTGGTGACGGCGGGGGTTACGCCGGACGAGGCGTGATGTCCTGACCTGTGTATGGCCGGGCTTGGGCTTGGCCGTCACATCCTTCCGCTACCCAAATTTTATCCCTATCCGGTTAGCGCAGGGAGCCTCAGAATCTGCAACTCTGAGTTGCATAAACGTTGCCAGATAAGCCCGTAGTTCTCGCCGGAGTCGGTGAAAAAAAGACGGCGACCAAGCGATCGGGCGCTCGCGCGGCGGACTGAGCACCAAGATCCATGCCTTGGTCGATGCCCTGGGGAACCCGATCGATTTCCATCTGACCGGCGGCGAGGCCCACGATCTGGTGGGCGCCCATCACCTCCTGCCCTCGATGCAGGCCGACACGCTGATCGCCGACAAGGCGTTCGATGTCAACGAGCGGGTCCTCGAACCGCTCGCCGCCGCCGGCAAGACGGCGGTGATTCCGCCGCGCGCCCACCGAACCGTGCCGCGCGAGTTCGATCAATACCTCTATGAGGCACGGCACCTGATCGAAAACTTCTTCGCAAAGATGAAGCAGTTTCGCGCCATCGCGACACGTTATGATGAGACTGCTCGCAACTTCCACGCCGCCGTCCACCTCATCGCCCAGCAATTCTAAATGAGGCTTTTCTGACGTTTTCTGGTTTGGCTCCGACATGGTGGGTTGCGGGGTGGGACGGGGGCTGGTGGCGGTCAAGGCGGGCGTAGGTCGGCATCGGTGATGGCCTGCAACAGATGCGGCCAGTCGCGGAAGACGACGTAAGCGGTGATGGTGCGTAGGTTCTCGAAGAAGCGGTAGGTGGCGCCACAGGCGGCGAGAGCGGCTCGCCAGGCGAGTGCGGCGAGCCAGGCTGCGGTATGGAAGGCAAACGCGAGCAGA
>DASXFW010000069.1:0-14447 GCA_036489395.1 Acetobacteraceae bacterium
CGAAGCAATCTCGTTCGTGATGAGCCGCTGCTTGTCATGAACGAGATTGCTGCGGCCAAGCGGCCTCGCAATGACAGACGGCCGGCATTTCATCAAGGGTGGGTCGGCGCGCCGGCCGGCGTTGGCTCGCAATGACAATGCCAGCGCACCAACCGATTGTCTGTCGTCAGTATCCGCCGGTGTTCGCGTTCTTGGAGTTGTCCTTGGTGCCCGACGAGGACGACGACGATGAGTTGCCGGTTGTTGAATCGGCCCAGGCGACGGCGGTCGCGGTGACGCTCGCGGCCAACAGCAGCAGGATAAGCAGCTTTCGCATCGGCGTTCTCCCGTGGGTTGTTATGCTCAGCCCGATATCCGGTGGGTACTACGTTATCACGCACACGAAAAGAACAATCGCCAGCGGCGGGATCAGTATCCGCCACCCCCACCACCGCCGCCACTCATATCCGCAACGGGCGACTGGTTGCTGCGCGCCTGGTTGGAACTGGTGTTGGTCGGGCCGGGGTTGGTGCACGCCCCGACCGCCAGAATGGTGCCCGCAAGCACCAGGTGGAGTTTGTTGCGCATTGATGTCAACTCCTCGGTCCGTTAGCGCTCCCATGACCACGACACAGACGGGCGACGGAAGCTTGCACTGACAGACGGGCGGCGCGACGGGTTTATTCCGGCGTGTCGCCGCTTGACTCCGTCCCCACACTGCGGCGCACTACTCGTCAGTAGCACGGGGAACGACCATGAAATTCGGCATCTTCTACGAATTGCAGCTTCCGCGTCCGTGGGGGCCGGGCGATGAGCAGCGGCTGTACCAGAACGCACTGACGCAGGTCGAGCTGGCCGATAAGCTTGGTTACGATTACGCGTGGGAGGTGGAGCACCACTTCCTGGAAGAGTATTCGCATTCGCCGTCGCCCGAGGTGTTCCTCGGCGCCGCCAGCCAGCGAACCAAGAACATCCGCCTCGGGCATGGCATCGTGCAGCTTACCACCAACCCGCCGCAGCGCGTCGCCGAGCGCATCGCCTGCCTGGACCTGGTCAGCAACGGCCGCGTCGAGATGGGCACCGGCGAATCCGCATCGATCACCGAGCTCGGCGGCTTCGGCCGCGAGATGGAGACCAAGCGCGAGGTCTGGGAAGACGCGATCCGCTGCATCATCCCCATGTTCCAGGACAAAGGCGTCGAGCTGGACACCAAGTGGCACAAGATGCCGATGCGCAACGTGCTGCCGAAGCCAGTGCAGAAGCCGCATCCGCCGCTGTGGGTGGCATGCTCGCAGCTTGAAACGATCGAGATGGCGGGGCGGCGCGGCATGGGTGCGCTGGGCTTCCAGTTCCTGTCCGCCGATGCGGCGCATGCGTGGGTGCACGCCTATTACAACAGTTTCGTGCGGCGGCAGGAAAAGCTGTGCGACTACCAGACCAATCCGAACATCGCGCTGGTCAGCTATTTCATGTGCGCGGAAACCGATGAGGAAGCGCGCCGCCGCGCCGACGGTGCGACGTTCTTCCAGTTCGCGCTGCGTTATTATGGTTCAAGTTCCGGCCGCAAGCGGCCCGATCCGTACACCGTCAACATGTGGGACGAATATAACAGGTGGAAGCGGGAGAATCCTGAGGCAGCGGCGCGTGCGATTTCCGGCGGCCTGATCGGCTCGCCGGAAACGCTGCGCCGCAAGCTGCGCCGCTTCCAATCATCCAACATCGACCAGGTCATACTGCTCAACCAGGCCGGCAAAAACTCGCATCCGCACATCTGCGAAAGCTTGGAGCTGTTTGCCCAGGAGGTGATGCCGGAGTTCCACGCCGCCGAGGCAGAGCACGAGGTGTGGAAGCGTAAGGTGCTGGCACGCGAGATCGAGCTGGACGAGATCGACACGGCGCCATTCCGCGAACGCTTCGGCCCGAACACGGTGCAGGTGCCGGCGCGCGCGGCGGAATAGGCGGTCCATCGCGGCGGCGCCGGTGCTGTGCGAGATCCCCTGCCATTGCGAGTTGCCACCCGCCGGCGGGCCGACCCGCCCTGGATGAAACGGCGGCATTCCGTCATTGCGAGGCCGCTTGGCCGAAGCAATCTCCGCGGGAGATTGCTTCGGCCAAACGGCCTCGCAATGACGGAAGGTACCCGCCATGTTTCTCGCCAGGCCGCTTGACCTGGGTCAAGGCACCTGCCTGCGCTTCGGCGCATAGGAACCGCAAGGCCCCGGTCGGACGTCAATCTCGCGTCCCTCCGACCAACGCCCGCACTGGAGTTGCACGCATGCCTTCCAACGACCGAAACGTCATCGCGGTGGTGGACGACGACGACGGCGTACGCGAGTCGCTGGAGTACCTGCTGGAGGTCTGTGGGCACCAGGTCGCTGGCTATGCCTCCGCCGCCGAATTCCTCGCGGCATCCGATCTGCACCGCGTGGCTGGCCTGATCCTCGACCAGCACATGCCAAAGCTCACCGGCCTGGAGATGCTGGCCCGCCTTCGCGCCCAGGGCTGGTGCCGGCCGGTGCTGTTGGTGACCGGCTCCCCATCGGCCGAGGTCAGCGACCGTGCCGCCAATCTCGGCGTCAGGCGCGTCCTGGAAAAGCCCGTCTCCGACGAACTCCTGTTCCAGTTCGTGGACAGCCTGGCCGCCTGACGCGCCTCAGCGCGCCAGCCGCACCATCGGCAGATTGTCCGGCACCACCAGCGGCGCACCGGTCGCCGCACGCACGTCCTCCAGCGTCAGCCCCGGCGCGATCTCGCGGATGCGGAAGCCGTCGCCCGTGGGTTCAAACAGCCCGTAATTGGTGGAGATCAGCGTCACCACGCCGCGCGCCGTCACCGGCAGATCGCACGCCCTCACCAGCCGAGGGCTGCCGTCGCGCGTCACATGCTCCAGGATGATGAACACCCGTTTGGCGCATGCCGCGAGGTCCATCGCGCCGCCGATGCCGCCGCCCTTCTGCCCCTTCAGCTTCCAGTTGGCGAAATCGCCGCCGCACGACACCTGGTAGGCGCCCATCACCGTCGCATCGATGTGCCCGCCGCGAATCACGCCGAACGAATCCGCATGATGCACCACCGCCGCGCCCGGCCGCAGCGTGACGTTCTGCCCGCCGGCGTTGACCAGGTTCAGATCTTCCTCACCCTCGGGCGCGATCGCGCCATAGCCGATCACCCCGTTCTCGGAGTGGTAGATGATGTCGCGGTCGCCGATGTCGGTGTTGGAGCACAGCGTGGGAATCCCGACGCCCAGGTTGACGATCCAGCCGTCCTGGAACTCCAGCGCGGCGCGGTCCGCCATCTGCTGGCGGGTGAGGCCTTTGGTGTCGCTCATCGGCGGCGCTCCTGACGGCGGCTGGGCCAGATGCCCTCGGGCGGCGGCGGCACCTGCACCACGCGGTGTACGAAGATGCCGGGCGTGTGCACCATGTCCGGGTCGATCTCACCGGCGGCGACGATCGGTTCGTCGATCTCGGCGATGGTGACGCGCGCGGCGGTTGCCATCACGGGATTGAAGTTCCGCTGCGAGCGATGGAACAGTAGATTGCCGAAGGTGTCGGCGCGGGTGGCGCGGACGAACGCGTAGTCCAGCGGCAATGCGTATTCCAGCAGGTATTCGCGGCCGTTGATAACACGGGTTTCGCGCCCGGCGGCAAGTTCGGTGCCGACGGCGGTCGGCGTGTAGAACGCGGGGATGCCGGCACCGGCGGCGCGCAGGCGTTCCGCGAGCGTGCCTTGCGGGACGAGTTCCGCATCGACCTCGCCGGATTCGTAATACTTGGTGAAGGGCAGCACGTCGGTCGGGCGCGTCGCGGCGGTGAAGGCGCAGATCACCTTCTTCACCTGGCCGTTCTCCACCAGCATGCCCATGTCCGGGTTGCGCGGTTGCTGCGCACCGCCGGTGGTGTTGCCGACCAGCGTCAACTGCTTCGCGCCGTGCTCTAGCAGCGCCTTGATCAGGTTGAACGGCACGCCCGGCATGGCAAAGCCGCCGAAGCCGATGACCGAGCCGTCGGGAATGTCCCGCACTGCCTCGGCGAAGCTGGCGACCAGCTTGGATTTCTGCGTCATTTCCTCCCCACGCGTGGTGGATTGCACCATGGATGAACCGACGGCGGCGCAGGGGAGTCAAGCCGCGTGCAAGTGTCCGCGTCCACGTGTCCTCCCCCCGCCTGTCATTGCGAGGCCGCTTGGCCGAAGCAATCTCCCGCGGGAGATTGCTTCGGCCAAGCGGCCTCGCAATGACAGAGTTGGCCGTGCCCCGATTGGCTTCGGACCTCCGTCCGACACCCGCCTCCGGTTGCGCCCATCGGACGATCATCGAATACTGCCCGCGTCACGCCTTCGGGCCGCAACGCGAGTTCCCCCCGCCGGCCGATGCCAGCGCGGTGCTCCGGTGCCCCGACGGAGACCCAAGAGCCACACATGGAGGAGCACCGATGTCATTCTACCGAGGCATGACCTGCGACAACGTGACCATCAAAGGCGACAAGGGAACGCCGATCACCGCCTACGTGGCCAAACCAGCCGGTCCTGGCCCGTTCCCGGGCGTCGTGCTGATCCACCACCTCCCCGGCTGGAGCGAGCTGTATATCGAAACGACACGCCGCTTCGCGCACCACGGCTACCTGGCGATCTGCGCCAACCTGTATGAGCGCGAGGGCGGCGGCAGTGACGGCAACCCGGACGACGTGGCCGCCAAGGTGCGCGCCGAGGGCGGCGTCGCGGACTCGCAAATGGTCGGCGATACCGCAGGCGCCGTGGCATGGATGCGTGCGCAGCCCGACTGCAACGGCAAGGTCGGCTTGATCGGATCATGCTCTGGCGGCCGGCACGCGTTCATCTATGCCTGCCAGCGGCACGACGTGGATGCGGTCGTCGAGCAATGGGGCGGCGGCGTGGTGATGGCGCCGAACGAACTGAACGAGAAGAAGCCCGTCGCGCCCATCGACATGACCAAGGACCTCGCCTGTCCGCTGCTCGGGTTGTTCGGTAACGACGACCGCGCGCCGAGCCCGGAGCAAGTGAACCAGCACGAGGCCAAGCTGAAGGAGCTCGGCAAGAACTACGAATTCCATCGTTACGACGGCGCGGGCCACGGGTTCTTCTACTGGCACCGGCCGCTGTATCGGCCGGAACAATGCATGGATGCCTGGGGCAAGATCTGGGCGTTCTTCGGCAAGTACCTGGCGAAGTAGGAGGGGCCGATATGTGCACGTCGATCATCGAGATCGCACGCGCGGAAGGCATGGCGAAACGCGGGGACCAATGGTTCCCGCTGACGCGCTCGGTGGTCGCGTACGACCACGCGCGCCATGCGCATCTGGGCGATGTCATCACGCTGGATTTCTACAACACGACGCTCGACGCTGGGGCGCGCGCGGCGGTGGAGCTGACGCTGGAGACGGCAAAGGAGCTGCGCGCGGCGCTGGACCGGGCGATTGAAGCGGCCGACTACGAGGAGGCGGAAGTGCGGGGCAAGGGCGCCGTGGTGAGCCTCGCGCGGGCTGCGTAAGGGGCGGGACGATGCGCTCAGGCGGGCGTCTGTCGGGCGCCCGCCAAGGCGCGCACCGTAGCTGTCATCGCGGAGTAGCTGCCATCGCGTGGTAGCTGCCATCGACTGGTAGCTGTCATCGCGCGTGGTAGTTGTCATTGCGAGCGCAGCGAAGCAATCTCCTTCGGGAGTATGCGCGAACTCTCGAACGAGATTGCTTCGATGCCCTAACAAGAAACCACCCGTGTCATGACCGGGCTTGTCCCGGCCACCCACATCTTTCCTTTGCCGGCCGAGGCACAGTCGTGGGTGGCCGGGCCAAGCCCGGCCATGACACAACAGGTACTGCCGAGCGTTTCATCCAGTCGCGGGTCCGCCCCCGGCCGGTGGCCAACTCGCAATGACAGTGGAACCGAAGCGCTCGGATGACAGGACCAAGAGGTAGCCAGCCGGCCCAGGCGCGGCTTAATCTACGCGTATGGACCGACTGATCGACGGCTACCAACGCTTCCGCCGCGAACACTGGCCGGAGCGCCGGCGTGTATTCGAATCCCTTGCCGACAACGGGCAACGGCCGCGCGCGCTGGTGATCTCCTGCGCCGACAGCCGGGTCGATCCCGCGATGATCTTCGACGCCGGACCGGGCGAGTTGTTCACAGTTCGGAACGTCGCCAACCTCGTGCCGCCCTACTCGCCGGACAGCGCGTTTCACGGCACCAGTGCCGCATTGGAATTCGGCGTCCGCATCCTGAACGTGCCAGACATCCTGGTGATGGGCCACGGCCTGTGCGGTGGTGTGCGCGCGTTGCTGGACGGCGCGACGGCGGAGGCGTCCGACTTCATCGCAGGCTGGATCGGGATCGCCGCGCCGGCCATGCAACGGGCGCGGGCGCGAACCGACATGCCGAACCTGCAACTCTGCTGCGAGCATGAGACGATCAAGCTGTCGCTGGAGAATTTGTTGACCTTCCCGTGGATCGAGGCGCGCCGGGCGGCCGGGACGCTGCGATTGTACGGCGCGCATTTCGATATCCGCTCCGGCGAGCTCAGCGTACTGGGCGAGGACGGAGATTTCGCGATCGTCCCCCCCGTCTGAGCAGCGGAGAATTGCCGGTTGACCGGAAGCGTGGTGGATTTGCCCCACGCACGGCAGACGAAGGAAACGCAGCATGCCGGATACGAATATCCTGGCAGAACGTTCGGCCCAGGACAGCGTCGGAACATACGACGGAATCATCATCGGCGCCGGGATTTCCGGCATGTACATGCTGTATCGCCTGCGCGAACTGGGCATGTCCGCGCGGGTGTTCGAGGCCGGGACGGATCTCGGCGGCACCTGGTACTGGAACCGCTATCCGGGCGCTCGGTTCGATTCGGAAAGCTGGACCTATGGCTATTCGTTCTCCAAGGAGCTGATGCGCGAGTGGGACTGGAAGGAACATTTCTCGCCGCAGCCCGACACGCTGGAATATCTGAACTACGTCGCCGACAAATTCGGCCTGCGCGGCGACATGCAATTCAACAGCACGGTAACGGCCGCGCACTGGGATGACGCGGCGAACCATTGGACCGTGACCCTGCAAAGCGGCAAGCACGCAACGTCCCGTTTTCTGTTCACTGCCATCGGCATTCTGTCCGCCCATACTCTGCCCACCATTCCCGGCCGCGACAGTTTCCGCGGCCCGGCGTACCATCCCGCGCGCTGGCCACACACGCCGGTGGATTTTTCCGGCAAGCGCGTCGGCATCATCGGCACCGGAGCGACCGCTATCCAGGCGATCCCCGAGATCGCCAAACAGGCAGCGCAACTCACCGTCTTCCAGCGCCGTCCCAACTGGGCCGCGCCCTTGCACAATGCAAAGATCGGCAAGACGGAGATGGAGCACATCAAGGCGCGTTACGACGAGATCTACGCACATTGCGCGACGACGCCGATGTGGTTCATCCACCAGGCGGACCGCCGCAAGACGCTCGACGTGCCGCCGGAGGAGCGCGAGGCGTTCTGGGAAAAACTGTACGCCGAACCAGGCTTCGGCATCTGGCTGGGCAATTTCCGCGACATCGGGGTGAACGAGAAAGCCAACGCTGCCGTCAGCGATTTCATCGCCAGGAAGATCCGCCAGCGCGTCAGGGATCCGAAGGTGGCAGAGAAGCTGATTCCCAAAGACCACGGCTTCGGCTCCCGCCGCGTGCCGCTGGAGAGCGGCTATTTCGAGACCTACAACCGCGACAACGTAACATTGATCGATACGCTGGAAGACGAGCCGATCGAGTGCATCACGCCGAACGGCATCATGACCGCAAAGCAGGAATACGAATTCGATATCCTGATCTATGCCACCGGCTTCGACGGCGTAACCGGGGCGTTCGACCGCATCGACATCCGCGGCAGCAACGGCCTGCGACTGAAGGATGCCTGGGCCGAAAGCCCGCGCACCTATCTCGGCATGCTGGCCGAAGGCTTCCCCAACATGCTGATGGTGCTGGGCCCGCACACCGCGCGCGGCAATATCCCGCAGGCCATCGAGCACAGTGTGGATTTCCAGACCGGGCTGCTGCGATTCATGCGGCAGAACAACTTCGTGCATGTGGAAACACGCCCAGAGCATGTGCAGGAATGGACGCAAATGGTGATCAAGGCGGCCGAGCCGCTGCTGTCCTCCAAGGTCGATTCCTGGCAGACCGGCGTGAACCGCAACGTCGAGGGGCGCACTGTGCGCCGCGTCCTGGGCTACAACGGCAATGGCGTGCATTTCCGCCGCAAGACCGACGAAGTTGCCAAGGGCGGCTATCAGGAATTTGCATTTTGGTAGCTGCGCGGCCAGCGACCCCACGCACGACACCGCGGCAGAAGGCGACTGGCTTACGCTACGATCACCCGACCCGGTGCGGATCCGCAAGCCAGGCGCGCAGCCAATGCGCTGCACGCTCGGTCTCCGGCGGTAACCGGGACGAAAGCTGCCGGCAGGCCGCTTCGTCGCCGGCGTCCACGGCCGCGACGAGCGCCTGGGCAAGATGCTGCGTTGCCTGTGCACCCATATCGCCGGCTGATCCGACGAACTGATGCGCCTCACGGCGCATCGCGGTGAAATCGGCTGCGTCAGCCAGCACGGCAATCAGCCGAGCGGTCGCGATAGAGTGCTCCAGATAGAGCTCCACAAAATCGCGCAGTTGCTCCGGCGACAGGAACTCAGCGAGCGTCTCGAGCCGGGCACGATCGAACATCGTAGCGGACGCGTCATCTTCCGACCCGGCAGTAACGGACGCCGAATGCGCGACCTGTGGCGATTGCGCCGACGCCGCCAGGCGGGCGAGTTTTTCCAGCAACAGCACGGAATCGATCGGCTTCGAGACGAAATCATCCATCCCCGCGGCAAGATACTCTTCCCTTGCACCGCTCATGGCATACGCCGTAAGCGCGATGATCGGAATCCTGTTCTTTGGCAGCGGCAATGCGCGGATCTGCTGCGTCGCCTCCACGCCGTCGAGCTCCGGCATCTGCACATCCATCAGTACGACGTCATAATCACCGCGTTGCACCGCGGCGACGGCCTGATGGCCATTCTCAACGAGGGTCACATCATGTCCGGCCTTGCGCAGCAGCGCCCCAACGAACTGCTGGTTGATCGCGTTATCCTCAGCGGCCAAAATCCGCAGCGACCGGGATGCGGTGGGCAATGCGGACTGGAATGCATCAGGACGTTGCACGAGGTCGGACAAGGCCCTTGCCAGCGGCACCTCGAACCAGAATGTCGAGCCGTTTCCGCGCGTGCTACTGACCCCGATCTTTCCGCCCATCAGCGCAACGAGCTCGCGGCAGATGGCGAGTCCGAGGCCGGTGCCGCCGTAGCGCCGTGTGACCGAGCTGTCGGCCTGGCTGAACCGTTCGAACAAGCGGGCTTGCTCGGCTTCCTCGATGCCGATCCCGGTATCGGTCACCTCGAACCGCACAAAATGGCTGCGGTCCTTCGTCGCATCCGTTACGGCTGCGGCCGACATCACGCGCACCGAGACAGTGCCCGCGTCGGTGAACTTGATGGCGTTGCCGATGAGGTTCAGCAAAACTTGGCGCAACCGCGTCGGATCGCCGCGTCGATGGTGCTCTGTGGCCGGATCCATTCGCGCATCGATTGCGATGCCCTTTTCGCGCGCCCGCGGCGTGAACAGCAGGGTTGCGATTTCGACAGTTTCGGCAAGATCGAAATCGACGGTTTCGAGCTCGAGCTTCCCGGCGTCGAGTTTTGAAACATCCAGGATGTCATCGACGACGCGCAGCAACGCGGTGGCGGAACGCTGCACCATCACCGCATAGTCGCGTTGCTCCTGGCTGAGGATGGTATGGAGCAGCAGGCCGTTCATACCGAGAACGCCATTGATCGGCGTGCGGATCTCGTGGCTCATGTTGGCGACGAACTGGCTCTTGGCGAGGCTCGCCGCCTCGGCCTGCGCGCGGGCCTTTTCGGCATGCTCTGTCGCCTGCGCCAATTGTGCTGTGCGCTCGGCGACTTTTTGCTCAAGGCCGGCGTTCAGCGCCGCGAGCTGTGCCCGGTCGTGCTCTATCCGCGCGACCAGGCCGTTGAAGGAATCGCGAATGACGGTCAGTTCGGTACCGGCGATTCTGCGTTCCTCCGCCGGGTCCAGCGTTATCGGCGTCGGGTTTTCCGGCGAGGTCGCGTCGATTGCGCGGAACACCGCGGTCAGCGGGCGGCTCAGGATACGCCGGCCGACCAGCACGAAAATGAGCCACAGCACCGCCCCCTCAAGCACCGCGGTGCCAAGGATCAGGAGTGTCCGCCCGCGGATCTGCTGGAACAAATAATGCCGATCAGAAACGAACTCGGCGTGCCCGACGACCGTGCTGCCGGTTTCGTGCCGGGAGACGATGTCGAAGCCGTACTCGCTCGATCCCCCCGTGCCGGCGACTTGCGTCCACTGCGCGTTGTCCCGTCCGTCGTGGTCCAGAACGATGGTGCCGTCCTGATTGAAAGCCCCGACAAAGAGATGGCCGTTCACCGGATCGGTAACCCGCAGCGCGCTGATTTCCGGGACCGCGACGATGCCGCCGGCGATGGCATCGAGCTTGGTGATGTCCATGGCCCACAGCGCGTTCGCCAGTGAAGCGTCGAACACCCCCCGATACATTTCCAGCTCGTGCTGGATCTTCGCCCGGGAGTCGGCGTACTCCTGACCGATCAGCAGGAGGTTCAGAACGATCGCGACAATGAGGTAAAATCCGAACGAGATCCGGAACAATCGCGTGACGATCGACCCGGTCACGATCGGTCAGTCCGCATTTTCGCCGGCCTGCAGCAAGGCCCGGTAGGCGGGCGACGTACGAACCACGGCGATAGCGTCCCAGATGTGTTCCGCGACCTCGGGTGCCTTGGCATAAAAGATCTTCGAGAACATGAGGAAATAAGGTTTGCTCAGGAGTGGCGGCGACAGCTCGACGATGTTGCCGAACTCCGCCGGGTTGGCGTGCAGCAGCGGCCGGATATGGTCATCGAGCTCCGCATAGGCGCCCAGGCGGCCGGCGACGAGCTTACGCAGATTGGCAACATGGTTGGGTTCCTCCTCGACGGCCACACCCATGGCGCGCAAGACCGGTATTACCGCATAGCCTGGAGTTGCTCCAACCGGTCCATGCAGGTTGCTCAGCGTCTTGCCGTCCCAGCGAACGCCCGATCCGGCGCGGACGTATAAGCGGTACGACTGATCGAAGATTTTCTTGCTCGGGTCCGGGCGACCGTCCTTCATTGGGTAAACGCCGTAGCGCAGCCGGTCCTTGACATAGCTGGAGGCGAAGATGGCGTCCGCTTGGCCGGTCTGGATCAGATAGAGCCCGCGCTCCCACGGGGTGCGGGTCAACGTGATGGCAATTTGGGCCTGTTGCGTGGCCATGCGGATCAGCTCGATCGTCACGCCAGGCTTGGCCGGGATCGCAGTGCCGTTACCGTTGATGAATGGCGCGTTGTCGAAGACGTCATAGAAAATGCGCACCGGCTCGGCGGCATGCGCGACGCGCCACGCAGGGAGCGGCAGCAACGATAAAGCCGTCGCGCGAAGCACCATGCGTCGCGTGGGTTCCCGCCGGTGCGCGACGGTGTGATTACCAGATGCCGACCTGGCGGTCTTGGTTACGAACAACATGTCGATGGATGCACCGGTATCGCGCGCGTATGTGCAGGGGTGTGACGGTGTCGTCAATTCTCCGATGAATCGCAACCTAATTGGTTGTTTGTCCAATAGCAAATTGATGCGGGCGCGGACGATGCTCGCAAAGCCGCTAACGTTCCGGTAGCGGAATTCCCCGGCCGGCATGGCGCACCATCTTGCATTACGGAAGGCCGGCTCCGTACGCGGCACGCGGAACTCGCGCGGCCGGGTGTCGGCCCCCCGGTGCACCGTCCCCGGCAATCTGCTACATTCGATAATGGAGGCAGCCGATGCTTACGCCAGACCGAGTTCTGCCGATGCCTGTCGATACCGTGTCCGACGACCCGGTGCTGCATCTGACCTTGCTGGGCAAATTCGCCAACCAGATGATCGAGTACATGGTGGCGCTGAAGCTGGCCAGCCTGGTGCCTGGTTGCCGCATCTCGAACGTTCGCATTCCGCACTGGAATATCGAACATCCCGCGATCGATTCGTCAGGTCCCGTCGCGCGTGTCGGCCCGTGGGAGCCGATCGACCTGCGGGCCCTCGCGAACGCGTTGAACGCTGGCCAAATCCGCCGAGTCGAATGGTCCGGCTATGGCCAGCAGATGCGGAATTTTCTGCCGCGGGACGACTACCAGGCGGTGTTTGTCAGCGACCAGCCGCAGGATGCAGGTTTCGGCAGCGAGTACCTCGTCTGTCCGGTCAGGGCGGGCGACATTGTCGATGGTGCCTACGGCGATTATCCGCTGACCCCGGTGGAGCTCTACGCGGAGCTGGTCGCGCAGACCGGATTGCAGCCGGTGTTCATGGGCCAGACCGAGCCGAACGCCTACATGGGCCGGCTGCGCGAACGGTTTCCCCGGGCGATTTTCCTCGACACGCGCGGACCGATGGCCGACTTCGCGCTGATCCGCGGCTCCAAAAACATCGTCGTGGGCGTCAGCACCTTTGTCTGGCTGGCCGCCTGGCTGTCGCATGCGGACCAGATCTTCATGACCGTCAGCGGCTTGTTCAATCCCATGCAGCAACGACTGGTGAACCTGCTGCCGCTGGGCGATCCGCGCTACCGGTTCTGGCTGTTTCCCATCAACTACGGCGTGAAGCTGGCGTCGCACGCCGAGTGGCACCAGCGCATGATGCCGTACTGCCGCCTGGTGCCGCACGAGCTGCTGCGCCGTCAGCTCGACGAGGCGCCGCGATTTCACCGCGACCTCGCCGCGTTCCTTGGCGAATTCGACGAACGATTCTATCTCGCGGCGAATGCCGATGTCGCGGCCGCGGTCGGGTCCGGCGCGCTGCCCAGTGGCCGCGCGCATTATATAACCTATGGTTTTCGGGAATATCGCCATCCGTTCCCGGTGGACGGATATTGGTATGTCCGCCATTACCCGATGGCAGCGATCGAAGTGGCACAGGGCGACTACGCCGATCTGAATCACCACTACGTCGCCATCGGCAAGGCGCGCGGCTATCGGCCGGTGCCGCCGTGATCCGATCCGCGCGGTTCCTGACAGCCAACCTCCCGCCGCTGAGCCGTGTCGTTTCGCCTTGAAGCCTTCGCTCCTTTGCGTATATAAAATGCGCAAAGGAGCAGCCTTGCCATGCCCAATCGAGGAACGGCGGCGCGAACCGGTGCGTCCGCACCGCGCCGCCGCCTGCCGACAGCCCTGTCCTACCTTGCGGTTTATCGTGCGACGCCGCTGGAACGGATTTCCATGGTCAAACGGGGCGTGCGTGCCGCCGACGCAAAGCACGTCATCGCCGATCTTGCGATCACGCAGGGCGCCGCGCTGAAGGCGCTGAACCTGTCGCAGGCCACGGTGAACAAGAAGGCGAAGCAGGGGCAGACTCTGTCGCCTGACGAAAGCGAGCGGGTGATCGGCCTGGCAAGGCTCGTGGGCCAACTGGAAGCGATCGTGCAGGAGTCGGGCAACGCGCACGGCTTCGACGCGACGGCGTGGATGTCGCGCTGGCTCAATGAGCCGCTGGCGGCGCTGGGCGGCGTGCGGCCGATCGAGTTGATGGACACCATGGAGGGCCAGGGCGTGGTATCCACCGCGCTCGCCCAGGTGCAAAGCGGGGCCTACGCTTGAGCAGGACGGTGTGGCGGATCGCGACCGACACACCGATTTATGAAGCGGACGATCTATCGGGTGCAGGTGCCAAGGCGACGGGCGGCCGCTGGAATGCGGCGGGTCTCGCGTGCGTTTATGCGTCGGAGAGCCGCGCGTTGGCATGCCTGGAGACGATCGTGCATCTGAATGCGGGCGGCCTGCCGCTGAACCGCTATCTGGTTGCGGTCACGATCCCGGATGACGTCTGGGCGGCTGCGTTGGTGGTAAGCGCGAGCGGTTTGGCGGTGGGGTGGGATGCCGAGCCCGCCGGGCGTGCCAGCATCGCGTTCGGCACGGACTGGCTGCGGGCGGGGCGCTCGGCACTGCTGGTGGTGCCGTCGGTCATTGTGCCCGAGGAGTGCGATGTCGTGGTCAATCCGCAGCATGTTGACGGCAGGCGAATCACGGCGGCGAAGGTGCGGAAGTGGGTGTACGATCCGCGGTTAGCGAAGGGTGGTTGAGGTGGGTATGCCCAGGAGGCGTCGCGCGACACAATGGAACGGCGAAGACCATCCATCAGGCGGGGCGCGTTATTCAGCAGTCGGCAAGTTGGGCGACGATTAGTAATGTGTCATGGCCGGCGAAGGCCGGCCACCGTGCGTCCGTGAGCGTGCCTTGTCAGGAAGGTGCAAGTCCATCCTGGGCCTACCGACCAAGCCTGAAGCCAGAGGTAACTGCGTCATCGCGAGGTGGGGTGGGGAGCAATC
>DASXFW010000071.1:0-5392 GCA_036489395.1 Acetobacteraceae bacterium
CTTCGTCGCTACGCTCCTCGCAATGACGCGGTAGCCCGTCAATCCTACGCGGCCGCGCCGAGCGCGCGCGCCCGGATCTCGGCGATCTTGCGCTTGAGGGCGGCCTGCCGCGGGTCCGGCATGGCGGCGGCTCGCGCCTCCGCCACCGCGCCGGCGAGGTCTGGCAAGATCAGCGCGCCGTCGAACACCGGCTTGGCAAGCCCGTCGATGATGGCATGCCAGTCGGCAACGCCCTGACGATAGGGATCGCCATAGCCCTTGATCATGGTGGCCGTCCGCACGATCTCGAACGCCGCCGCCGGCTGCTTGGTCAGGCTGCGGTCGATCATGTGCAGCCAGCGTTCGACCCAGGCCCGCTCGACGGCATAGCGTACCGAGAACAGCCGCCATCGCCGCAGCGCGGCCTCGATCTTCAGGCGGCGAACGCCCCGGCGATTTCTGGCGCTGAAGCGAACCTTCACCGGCCGGTGCGTCCACCGCATCCGTTCCAGCACGTCAAGGACGGGCTCCGCGACCTTGGCGGGGAGTGCTCCGACCAATTCGTCATACCTGAATCGCGCGACCTCGTCGGTGGATCCCGGCCGCGGATCGCCATCGCCGGCTTCGGCGAGCTTGAGCTGGGCGACCCGGATCGGATCATCGTAACTCATGCGCAAGGCCATCAGGCGCGCGATTTCGCACAGCATGGCGTCGTCGACCTCGCGCCGGTAGATGAACCGCCGCAGCCTGTCCACATACAGCCCCGCGTAACTGGGGCCCTGGTAGTCGATCAGGCGGTCGATGGCGGCGCCGACAATGGACGCCGCGTCGGCGGATAGTCCGTCGGGCAGCAAGGGCCGCGCTTCCTCATCGTCGCCGATGATGTCGGCAAACAAATAGCGCAGCGAAGACAGGGGGCCCGTCACCGGCGCGTCCTTCAGGCCGGTCCAGCGACGGCCGAGCCCGCTGCGGGCACCGTGTACTGCGCCAGGCGCTGCTCGAGCGTCGCGATGTTCTGGAACAGGCGGGCGCTGGTGAGACGGAGAAAGTAGAAGCCGAAAGCCGGATTCTGCACGTAGAGCTGCTCGACCTGGGTATAGCTGACGCTCAGGATCAGCCCGGATTCGATGCATTCCAGCGTCTGGGTCCGTACGTTCGACGGCGACAGCATGCCCATCTCGCCGACGATGGCCCCGACCGGCAATTCGATTCCGGATTCGACCAGCCTGAACCGGCCGCTGACGATATAAAGCATCTCCTCGGCCTTCTCGTCCTTGTAGAACAGCATTTCGCCGGTCGCGCATTTACGTTCGGTCATGAACGGCTTCAGCCATTCCATCGACAGGTCGCTGTTGACCGATTTCTTGACGTCGCGCACGAGCTGCAGCATCTGGTGCAGCCGATAGGCGTTGAGCGGCAGCAGCACCCCATGCAGCACCAGCGTCGGGTAGTTGCGCAGCGGAATCGCCGTCGCGATCAAAAGGATATTGGTGAGGATGGCGAATACCCGCAACGGGATCATGGTCCGCATCGAAAGCGTCGCCACCACGAAGATCGAGGCGAAAAGGCTGCTGGCGGCGCCGGCGTTTTGAGCGAGATGTGAAGTATCCATGGGAAACCAGCCAATTGTCCGGAATGAAATGTTGGGCAAGCCGCGTCTTTTCCGCGCGCTTACCAGCATAAAGGGCGAAAGCAGCCTTTGATATACGGAGGAAAGACGAAGTTTTGTCGGTGGTTGCGGCCCGGTCCCGGGCTGGATTCCGGTTGCGCGCCGCGCGGAGCGGCTGGCCGATCGCCGGCTCCGTTGACGGCCCCTCGCCACCCGGGCACCTTGTAGGACCGGACAATCCCCGCATGGCCGGGATCCGACTTCCTTTCTACCGACAGACGCCGCTTTCCCATGTCCAAGCCGCTTGTTTTACCAGCTCTGACCCAATTTGTGGCCGCGACAGCCGGCCGCAACATGACCAAGACGGCCTACTTCGCGGTGTCGGCCGGCGTCGTCCTGATGGTTCTGCTCACCGTCAATCCCTCGGAGGAGGCGGGGCATCTCTGGATCAAGTCGCTGCTCTGGGCGTGCCTGGCGTTTTTCGTTTTCGAATGGGTCGTGCGGCTTCGCCATGCGCTTCTGGCGCAACGCGGGCCGGCCTACGCCTTGTCCGGACGCGGGCTGGTCGACGCCGTCGGCGCCGTCGCGATTCCGATCGCCCTGATGTTCGGCGTCAGTCCCAGGACCGCGTGGCTGCTCGGGGTGCTGTGGCTCCTGAAGGTGATCCCCGGCATTCCCGGATTGCGCCAGTTGCGCCGGGTGCTGGTGCAGGAGTCCGGGCCGCTGCTGAGCGTGCTGGTGATCTTCCTGATGGTGCTGTTTCTGGCCTCGGTGGCCACGTATTATTTCGAGCACGACGTGCAGCCGGCGACCTTCGGCAGCATCCCTGCCGCCTTGTGGTGGGCGGTGGCGACCCTGACCACGACCGGTTATGGCGACGTGGTGCCGATCACGCTGTTCGGCCGGCTGATCGCGGCCTTCGTGATGATCTGCGGGCTCGGCGTGTTCGGGCTCTGGACCGGTATTCTCGCCACCGGCTTTGCTGCCGAGACCCGCCGCGACAATTTTCTCAAGACCTGGGAATCGGTCAGCAAGGTGCCGTTCTTTGCCGCCCTCGGTCCGTCGGCGATCGCCGATGTCACGCACATGCTGCGCACCATGGATCTGCCGGCGCGGACCATGATCATCCGCAAGGACCAGACCGGCGACTGCATGTATTTCATTGCCGCCGGCGAGGTCGAGGTCGATCTGCCCGGCAAGAAGGTCAAGCTCGGCGAGGGCGCGTTCTTCGGCGAAATGGCGCTGCTCGGCAACAATCTGCGTTCTGCCAACATCACCACCACGCGCGTGTCCAAGCTGCTGGTACTCGATCTCGTCGACTTCCGGCTGCTGATGGCACGGCATCCCGATCTCGCCGAGACCATCGACGCCGAGGCCAGGCGGCGCGCGCTGGAAAACAAATAAGGGAGAAACCGATGTCCGACGCCGACGCGACGGCGACCGCGCCGCTGCTCGCCATCGACGGGGCGCGCGCCACCATCCGCCTCAACCGGCCCAGACATTTGAACCGGCTGCAACCCGACGACCTCGGGGCGTTGCTGCAACTGTTCGACCGGATCGAGGGCGATGCCGCGCTGCGGGTACTGGTGCTGACCGGAACCGGCCGCGTCTTCAGCGCCGGATATGATCTCAACTCGGTGGCCGAGCGCGCCGCCAGCACGCTCGAGCAGCAAAGCGCGGGCTCGGCGTTCGAAGTCGTGGTCAACCGGCTGGAAGACCTCGGCGTTCCCACGATTTGCCGGCTCAATGGCGGCGTCTATGGCGGCGCCACCGATCTGGCGCTGGCCTGCGATTTCCGGATCGGCACCGGCGGCTGCGAGATGTTCATGCCGGCGGCGCGGCTGGGGCTGCACTATTACCCCAGCGGCATCGCGCGTTACGCCTCGCGGCTGGGCGTGGACAATGCCAGAAAACTGTTCCTGACCGCCGAGAAGATCGACGCCGCGGAAATGCTGCGGATCGGCTACCTCACCGCCCTGGTGCCCACCGACGCGCTCGACAACGAGGTCGACCGGCTCGCAGGCGTTCTCGCCGGCAACGCCCCGGTGGCGATGCGCGGCATGAAGCAGGCGATCAACCAATTCGCCCGCGGCAGCCTCGATCGTGACGCCGCCGACCGTCGCCATCGCGACAGCATGCGGGGCGAGGAGATCAAGGAAGGCATCAAGGCATTCAAGGAAAAACGGCCGCCGAAGTTTTGATGTCGTCATTCCGGGATGCGTAGGGTGGGCAAAGGCGCTCGCGCCGTGCCCACCATGATTGATCGCGGCAACCGTCGGTGGGCACGCTGCGCTTAGTCGTACTGCGTCATAATTTTTGTCGTCTGTATGTTGCGGCGTTGCTGCCGCAACAGGGACATCGCGGCAGGGTTTTGATGAGCGCGTTGATCAGGCGAATTCGCATGGTTGCGATCGAGTCCGCAATGTGGCGTTCAGGCCGCAAGGGGGGATCCTCTGGGTCGATAACCTTCAGGTAGAGCAGTCGTCTGGAACGGCGTGGCGCGACGAGGTGCTGAGGGGGGAATCGTCTCCCTCTCGGAGACCAGGAATCCGTAGGCTGCGATGCACATCGTGGCGTGATGATGGAAGCCGCGCCAGCCGCGCCCCTCGAAGTGCCCGAGCCCGACCTCCTGCTTGAGTTCAAGATAGTCACGTTCGATACGCCAGCGCAGCTTGGCCAAGTCGACGAGTTCGCGGAAGCCGACATTGGGTGGCAGCGTCGACAGCCAATACTTGGTCGGCTCGGGTTTATTCGCCGGCCACTCGATCAGCAACCATTCCTCCGAGATCGATTCCGGTTTGAGCTGGGTATGTCCGACCCGGACACGCACGCGGGCGAAGCGCGACGACAGCCACTCGGCCGAGCCCTCCCGCCACTGGATCGTGTGCCAGGCGTCTTTGGGCAGATCGCGCGCCAGGCGTTTGGCCGAGATCAGATCGGGCTCGTCGCGACGCCCCGTATTGTTCAGCGGCCGGCCTTTCCGCCTCGGTCCGGTCCCGGGTGGCCACACCAGGATCTTCGGTTGAATGCCGACGACGTAACTCACGCCCAACGCCGTCATGCCGGTGCGCAGCCGTGAGTCCACGCCATAGGCGGCGTCCATCAAGGCGACCCCGCGGGGCAGGCCGGCCTTACAGGCCCACCTTATTTGCTCGAGCGCGATCTCCGGTTTGGTCTTGAAGCGGATGTCCCGCGGCACCCCTGCCTTCTTCCGGCGCGCTTTGTCCTTGGTCCACTCCATCGGCAGATACAGCCGATAGGCCACCGGCAGGCTGGCGGCGTGATTGGCGATCGACAGCGAGACGGCCACCTGACAATTGGCCTCCTTGCCAAGCTGACCGCAATACTGAACCTTCACGCCTACCGAATGCGTGCCGTGTTTGGGAAAACCCGTGTCGTCGATGATCCATGCCTCGATCGGCCCCTGCCGCTGCATCGAAGGCAGCACCATCTCGCGCACCTTGGCCAGCACTTTCTCGTCCGACCAGGTCGCGACACCGACAAAATGCAGCAACGACTGATGCTGTGCTGCCGTCCGCGCCGGAGCCGTCTTCGCCGCTATCGGCTCCACGCTCTTGCGTTCGCCCGGCAGGATCAGGCCAGTGCAATAGTCGCGCAGTGGACCAATCCGGTCGGCGTGCCCAAGCACTCCCGCAAGTCCCGCTACATACGCAGCAAATCGTACTTCTGCCTTCTCTTCGCTCTTCCGATCCATGTCAGCACCTCGCGCGCCAATCCTGAATCTTCTCAAATACTTGATTCTCAAAGTCGAAGCGTGCGACCTTCTGACTCAGTACGACAAAG
>DASXFW010000086.1:0-82627 GCA_036489395.1 Acetobacteraceae bacterium
GTTCGGGTCGCTGGTGTTCCTGACCAAGGCGGGGAACCACGCGCTGGGTTCGACGGCGATGCAGGCGGCGGCGGCGCAGATCGCGTGCTTTGCCGCGGGGACGCGGATCCGGACGGCGCGGGGCGAGGTGCGGGTGGAGGAACTGCGGGAAGGCGATGTTGCGGTTACGGCGATCGACGGGAGCGAGGCGCCGGTGGTGTGGATCGGGCACCGGGCGGTGGATTGCGCCCGGCATCCGGATCCGCAGTCGGTGTGGCCGGTGCGGATCAAGGCGGGTGCGTTCGGGCGTGGGCTGCCGAAGCGGGCGCTGACCTTGTCGCCTGATCACGCGGTGTATGTGAACGAGGTGCTGGTGCCGGTGAAGCACCTGATCAACGGCACGACGATCGCGCAGGTGCAGGTGGATCGGGTGACGTACTACCACGTGGAACTGGACCGGCACGACGTTGTGTATGCGGAGGGGCTGCCGGCGGAGAGTTATCTGGACGTGGGGGATCGGGCGAACTTCGCGAATGGCGGGGCGGTGGTGCAGCTGCACATCGATCTGGCGCATCACTGGGAGGCGGGGGGGTGTGCGCCGCTGGTGGTGTGGGGGGAGGAGCTGGAAGGGGTGAAGCAGGTGGTGGCGATGGCAGACGTGGCATTGGCGAAAGCGGCCACGCGAACGGTCGCACCGATCCAAACCGGCAGAACTGCGTGATAGCCTTCAATGCAAGTCGCGTCTCGGTAAGCGAGGCACACGCCGCGTGCCGGCGAAGCGGCCGGGACGGCTCCGACGCGGCGGGCCTCGCCGGGAAACGGCAAGGCCCCGCCATCGCTGGCGGGGCCTGATCAGCGGTCCCGGAAGGCTTGCCGTTGCCTCACCCGGAACCGGCCCGCCCGGAGGCGGGTCTTCCAAGCCCGGCACCGCCCGAAGGCGGAGTTGCGGGAACAACCGCGATATAGGCTCGTAACGGCCGCGGTTCAACCCAGGCCAAGCGCCGCTCTGACGCCTGCCAGGATCGCGGCCAGGTCCGCATCGGCGAGCTGGAAGGTGCGATAGACGCGGCGGCCATCGACGCTGGTCTTCACACGGTCGAGCCGCTCCAGCGCCACGGTGGTCACCATGTCGCACTTTGCCCAGATCGGGCCTCGGGCGGGCGGATAGGCGCCTGGCGGCAGGTTGTAGTGCCAGGGATCGACGGGCACTGGCGCCGTGCTGGACAACGGCACGACCGTCACCAGTTGGCCCGACCGGCGCCGTGGCGATATCACCACGACCGGCCGCACCTTGACCATCTCCGGTGGCTGGAACCCGCGGGAAAAGTCGCAGATCGCGATGGCGCCGGGGCCAGGATGGAAGGTCAGGGGCACCGGGGGATGCTACCGCCATGTCTCCCGCCTGGCACTTCGCCGCTTCGCTTCTCGCGATGACGGAGGGGGCGGCTGAATTTGTTATTGCCCCTTGCCGTGCCACCCACCCACAAGGCAATTTCGCCCGCATGAGCGCCACAACCACCGCCCCAACCGCCCCGGCCACTCCCCCCGTCACCACCGCCGGCGGGGAAACCCCGGAGCAAGCCCTGGCGCGCGCGCAGGCCGCCGCCCAGGCCAAGCGCTATAACGAGGCCGCGGGCATCTGCAACGATGTCCTCGCCGCCGTCACGGACCACCCGGCCGCCCTCGCCCTGCTCGGCATCATCGCCGCGCTGCAAAGCGATCCGGAGCGCGGCATCGAGCTGCTCGATCGCGCGACGCGCATCCGGCCCGGCAACGCCACCTGGTACGCCCACCTAGCCTCGCTCTGCCGCGCCACCTACCGGATGGAGCAGGCGCTGAGCGCGGGGCAGGAATCGGTGCGGCTGGATCCGCAGAATGCGGATCACCTGGTGAACCTGTCGCTGATCTTCGTCGATGTGGACGACCGCGAGCGTGCCGTCGCCTGCCTGCTGCGTGCGCTCGGCCTGAAGCACGACCACGCCGACGGCCACCTGGCGCTGGCGCAGAACCTGCTGGCGCTGGGCGAGTTCGAACCCGGCTGGCTGGAATACGAGTGGCGCAACGAAACCGAGGCCGGCAAGAACACCATGCCGAAGATGACTTCGGCGCATTGGAACGGCATGGCGATCCCGAAGGGGCGCATTCTGCTGGTCGGCGACCAGGGCTACGGCGACACCATCCAGTTCGCCCGCTACATCCAGATGGCCGCGGCGCGCTGCGAGGAGATCGTGCTCGGGTGCTCGGCCGAGATGGGGCCGCTGCTGCGCGACATTCCAGGCGTGAAGCAGTACTGCCACCGCTGGAACGACGTGCCCGGCCACGCCGCGCACTGCCGCCTGTCCAGCCTGCCCTACTTGTTCCAGACCAGGCCGGACACGATCCCCAGCAAGGTGCCCTACCTGAAGGCGAATCAGGAGCGAATCGCATTCTGGCGCGACAAGCTGGGGGCACAACTTCCGCCCGGCAAGCGCCGCATCGGCCTGGCCTGGACCGGCCGCCCCACGCACCCGAACGACCGCCGCCGCTCGCTGCCGCTGGAACGCCTGCGGCCGCTCGCCGAGGCGGGCGACGCCGTGTTCGTCTCCTTGCAGAAGCCGATGCCGGCGCGCGACCTGCCGACGATGGCGCATTTCCCCGGCATGACCGACCTGTCCGGCGAACTCGCCGACTTCGGCGAGACCGCCGCGATCATGGAGAACGTGGACATGATCGTCACGGTCGATACCGCTATGGGTCACCTGGCGGGTGCGCTGGCCCGGCCGGTGTGGATCATGATCCCCAAGGCGGCGGACTGGCGCTGGATGCTCGATCGCAGCGACAGCCCCTGGTACCCCACCGCCCGCTTGTTCCGGCAGACCCGCCCCGGCGCCTGGGACGATTTGCTGGCCGAGGTCGCCGGCGCCCTGGCGCAGGAACTGCGCGGCGCGCCGGTGGAAGCCGCCGCCAACTGACGTGGTGGTGCAGGACGAGGCTGCCGAAGTCGCCGAGCTCGCCGATTCGGGTACGTTCCTGGCCGCCTGGTACCGGGAGCGCAACCCCGATGTGATCGCGGCGGAACTCGATCCGCTGCTGCACTTCGTGCGCTTCGGCGCAGCGGAAGGGCGCTGGCCGAACCCCTGGTTCGATCCCGCCTGGTACCGCACCGCCTACCCGGACGTGGTCGTGGCAGAGATGAACCCGCTGCTCCACTACATCCGGCATGGCGACCAGGAAGGCCGCCGCCCGGCGGAATATTTCGATCCGGCGTGGTATCGCGCGGCGCACGGGCTGTCGCCGGACATGCCGGCGCTGCGCCATTTCCTGACCGCGCGCATCTCCGGCCGGTTCGCGCCCTGTCCGGCGCTGTACGCAGTGCCCGGACTGCCGCGCTACCGCGACGACCCAACCGCTGGCGTCGATCCGTTCCGGCATTACCTGGACGATGCAGAGCACGACGGCGCCAACGTGCTGCCCGACGAGGCGTTGCTGAGCGGCAGCGGCCTGGTCGATGCCAATTATTATTTCATGAACGGCAGCGACGTGCAGGAGGCGCATCTCGACCCGACGGTGCATTACTGCCGCTATGGCTGGATGGAGGGCCGCAAGCCCAACCTGTACTTCGACACGCCCTGGTATCTGGCGACCAACGAGCTGGTGGAGCGGCTCAAGCTGAACCCGCTGGTACATTACCGGCGCGAGGGCGAGGCGGCGAACCGCCGGCCAGTGCCGTATTTCGATCCCGGTTGGTACCGCGTGACCTACGCAGTGCCGCCCGAGCAATCGGCGCTGGCGCATTTCCTCGCGCATCGCCGCAGCCAGACAGTCAGCCCGACGCCGCTGTTCGATGTCGCCTGGTACGTCGCGCAACACACCGAGGAGATCGGCCCGAACCGCGATCCCTTCGCACACTACCTGCACGCCGCGACCTATGCCGACATCGATCCGTCACCGGCTTTCAACGCGGCGGACTACCGGCAGCGCCATCTGGGTCGCCGGTCACGCGGCTTCGGCCAGCTTGCGACCCCGGAAAAGGACAATGCGCTGGCGCACCACCTGATCGCCAGCTACCGCGGCAATGGCGCCTGATGTTCCCCCTCATCTTTTGCTGCATGCATCGAGGCAAGTCGTGGATGCCGACCGGAGCTTGCCACCGGACGCTTGATCCGCTGGTCGGCATGACGGTACGGGCGTCGGCGCGTACATCGCTCTTTCGGCCGCCTGGTTTCAGTTCCCGAACCACTCTACGCCAAGCCAAACGAATCCTGCGGCGGCAACGAAAATCGCCGCGGCCAGCAGCGAACTTGCCATCCGCGGCGGGATCGGCGACCCCGGCAGACGCTTCCTCCCGGTGATCATCGCCGTGGTCAGCCGGTGCCCCTTCAGCACCCGGTAGCCCAGGACCGCAGCCAGGTGCAGCACGACGGCCGCCTCGATCAGCCGAAAATTCACCGCGTGGATATGGGTCAGCCAGTCGCTGGCGCTGGAGCCGACCGCATCGGCCAGTGGGCCCTGCACTGACACCTCGTCGTTCGCACAGAGTCCGGTCCCCACCTGCACCAGCAGCAGGATCAGCATGATAAGGATTACCCAGCCACCTGCGGGATTGTGTCCGATCTCGCTGTCAGGCTCGCGCCGGGGCAGCCGCGCAACGTGCCGCACCACCGCGACGGGGCCCTTCAGGAATCGTGCGAACCGGGCCGTGTCGCTGCCGACGAACCCCCACGCCAGCCGGAACACCAGCGCCGCAAGCAGGGTGTAGCCAGCGAAGAAATGCACTGTCATCCAGTCCTCGTGCTGGCTCAGCCAGCTCGTGCAGATCAGGATGACGATGCCCCAGTGGAACACCCGCGTCGGTGGGTCCCAGACGCGGGTGGGTCGATAGCCGTCAGCCATGCCGTGCGGCGCTCCTTCGTGTCGTCGTGCGGCCGGGCCGATGCGGGATGGCCAGACGCGGGATGGCCAGACCCGGCCCGAGCGGACCGCGCCCTGCGGCGGCGCATGCCCGTCCAAACACAGCGTTCCAGAAGGACGCGGAAAGTTCTAACGTAATCCCGCGCATGCAACCCGATCTGTCATCCTCACGCTCGTCGGCCTGGCGTCCGGCACTGCTGATCGTGCTCGGGCTGGCGATCTGCGTCAGTGTGGCGGGGATCGCGTACTATTCCTACAGCACGTTCTTGCCTGCGCCACCGCCGGCGCCTGCCGCGACAACAGCGGGCGCACCGGCGCCCACCCCCACCGGCCCTTCGTTCGACGTGGTCCGCATCAACCCACAAGGCAGCGCGGTCATGGCGGGACGCGCCGCACCCGGGGCCGCAGTGACCATCCTGGACGCCGGCAAGGCCATCGGCCAGACGACGGCGGATGCCAACGGCGATTGGGTGTTCACGCCCACCACGCCGTTGCCGCCCGGCGCCCGGCAACTGACCCTGTCCGAGCGCCTGCCCGACGGCACACAACGCCAGGGCACCGGCCAGGTGCTGCTGTCGGTGCCGGCCTCCGCTGCCACCCCGCCGCTCGCTGTCGCCACCGCCGACAACGGCGCCCCGCGCGTACTTTCCGGCCCGGCGCCGGTCGGCGCTGGCAGCCTGGCTCTTGGCGCCGTCGATTACGGCGAGCATGGCGACGTCCGCCTGTCGGGTCATGCGCCGCCGGGCGCCTCGGTGCGCGTCTATGTCGATGACCAGCCGATCGGCACCGCGACGGCCGGATCCGACGGGACCTGGACGCTGACCCCGCAGCAGCCGATCGCCCCCGGTCCGCATCGCCTGCGGCTGGATCAGCTTGGCCCCAACGGCACCGTCACCGCGCGCGTCGAACTCCCATTCCACCGCGAGGAACTCGCCGGCCAGAAGCTGGCGCCCGGCAGCGTGGTGGTGCAGCCGGGCAATTCGCTGTGGGTCCTCGCCCACCGCACCTACGGCGCGGGAACACGCTACACTGTCATCTTCCAGGCCAACAAGGCGGAGATCCGCGACCCGAACCTGATCTATCCGGGTCAGGTCTTCGCATTGCCTGCCGCTGCGGGCACCGGAACGGCCATGCCGCGCTCATCGACCATGTCGAGATAGGGCGCCAGCGCCAGCAGGAAGCGGGTCACCTCGACCAGCAGGGCAACCGCGGTGATCGGCAGGGTCAGGCTCGCCTCCGCCTCCAGCCGGACGCGATGGTCCGGCAGCAGCCGCACCCGCCAGTCCTGGGGAAATTCGTGCGCCATCAGCCGCACCAGCGAGAAACTGTCCGGCCGGGCTGCCGACGTTCGCACGCTGCTCGGCACGCGGCCCAGCGCCACCTGCAGCGATAGCCGGCCCTCGGCGGCGTCCGGCTGGTTGATCCGCGCCCGCACCAGCCGGTCCCGCCAGCGGAACAGGAAGGCGGGCGAGGAATCGGGGCCGCACGGCGCCAACCGGCCGGAAGAATCCACCGTAAAAGGCCCAAGCGCGAAAGAGGCATTGAATGCCATGGCACGGCTCCTCGGCTGCGTCGGCGAAGAGCTTGCCGCAGTATGATGAACCAACCATAAACGTCCCCCATGGCATTGGCCGACGACATCCGCCACGCGCTGGCACCGCCGCATCCCGCCGGACGGCCGTTCATCATCGGTGGCCTGGTGGTGGTGGTGCTTGGCCTGATCCTTGGCCGCTGGCTGTCATGGTTGGGCCTGGCGTTCACCTTGTTCTGCTTGTTCTTTTTCCGCGACCCGGAGCGTGTGCCGCCCGGCCGCCCAGGTGCGATCCTGGCGCCGGCCGACGGGCGCGTGGTGTCGGTGGCGCCAGGCGTGCCGCCGGCAGAACTCGGGCTAGGCGTCGTGCCCCGCTGGCGCGTGTCGATCTTCCTGTCGATCCTGAACGTGCATGTGAACCGCGTTCCGGCGGACGGCACGGTCACCCGCGTCGCATACCGCCACGGCGCCTTCGTCAGCGCCAGCCTGGACAAGGCAAGCGAGTCCAACGAACGCAACGCCATCGCACTGCGCCTGCCCGACGGGCGGGAGATTGCGGTGGTGCAGATCGCCGGCCTGGTGGCCCGTCGCATTCTGTGCGGCATCCGCGAGGGCGACGCCGTGCACGCTGGCGCCCGCTTCGGCATAATCCGCTTCGGCAGCCGCACGGATTTGTATCTGCCCGAGGGCGTGCGCCCGCTGATCGCCGAAGGCCAGACCATGATCGGCGGCGAGACGGTCATCGCGGAGTTGTTCGCGTGATCGGATTCCGCCCTCGCCAGGGACAAGCGTCACCCTCCCCTTGAGGGCTTGGGCCGCGAACCGAACCAAGCCCAGGAGGACGTTGTTCTTGCAGTGACAGATAGGGACGAGAGATCCAACCCATGACCCTGCCGCCTCGCCCTGACTGGCCGCACGGTCCGCGCGTGTCGCCGATCCGCCGTTTGCACCGGCTGCGGCCGCGTGTCCGGCCGCGTTACAAGGGCCCGTCGTTCAACCGCATCGTGCCGAACCTGCTGACTTTGCTCGGCCTGTGCGCCGGATTGACCGCGATGCGGTTCGCGCTGGAAACGCGATTCGGCGCCGCCGCGGTGGCGATCTGTGTCGCCGCCGCGATCGACGGACTGGACGGACGGCTGGCCCGCCTGCTGAAGGCCACGTCGCGCTTCGGCGCAGAGTTCGACAGCCTGGCTGACTTCGTGTGCTTCGGTGTCGCGCCCGCGTTCACGCTGTACATCTGGTCGCTGCAACGCGCCGGCGGCTTCGGCTACACGCCGTGCCTGATGTTCGCGGTCTGCATGGCGCTGCGGCTGGCGCGGTTCAACGCGTCGCTGGATGGCGCGCCGAAGCCGGCCTACGCCTATAATTTCTTTACCGGCGTCCCGGCGCCCGCCGGCGCGGGCCTGGTGTTGTTCCCGTTGTTCGTCGGGCTGGAGGCGAAGGCGCAGGACTGGAGCTGGGTGCTCAGCGTCGTGCAGTACCCGTTATTCCCCGCCTTCGTGCTGACCGGCACCGCGCTGCTGCTGGTGTCCACCCTGCCGATATGGAGCTTCAAGAACTTCAAGGTGCCGTCGGAATACGTGCTGCCGCTCCTGCTGGGCACCGGCCTGTTCGCGGCGCTGCTGGTGGCCGATCCGTGGGCCGCGCTGGCGGCCGGCGGCCTGATCTACCTGGGCATGCTCCCGTTCAGCGTGCGCAGCTTCCGCCGCCTGCGCCGCGAGGCCGAAGACCTGCCCGGCGACGCCGGAGACCCGGACACCGCGCACGGCTGAGGCGGAGCTCGGCTTCGCTCTCGCGCCTTGAATCCTCACCTTGTGGGGATACGGGAGCGATTTCTTCTCCCATTCCTCGCGGCGACAGGGTAAATTGTTCTCCAACCGCGCCGCAGGAAGGAGAAGCCCGATGTTCGACCTCGATCGCTTCATCGCCGACTGCCAGGACGCCCTGGCCACCGGCGGCACGACCAGGGCGCTGCGGCCGGTGGTGGAACGCGCGGTCAGCAATCGGGGCGCACTGATCGCGACGCTGGGGGAGCCGCAGGCGGCGGGCATCAACCTGCTGTTCCGGTCGCCAGGCCTGACGATCCTTAACCTGATCTGGGGACCGGGCATGACGATCATGCCGCACAACCATCACATGTGGGCGGTGATCGGCATCTATACCGGGCGCGAGGACAACATCTTCTGGCGGCAGCTTCCGCAGGATTCGCGTTGGCCGATCGAGGCGGCGGGCGCGCGGTCGCTGATGGCCGGCGACGTCGCTCCATTGGGCGAGGACATCATCCACTCGGTGAACAACCCGCTGAAGCGCCTGACCGGGGCGCTGCATGTATATGGCGGCGACTTCGTCTGCCAGGCACGCGAGGAGTGGGACCCCGAGACGCTGCACGAGCAACCGTACGATATGGGCCGGGCGCGGCGGTTGTTCGAGGATTCAAACCGGATGCTGCAGGCGGCGTAGCGGGCACGACTCGCAACTTTCCCCCATCCCTTGCGGGTGAGGGGGAGGGGTGCGTACAGCCCGGTCGTTGCGGCGGTACGCATCCCTCCCCCCGGGCCTGGGTCCTTTTCGTTGCCCAAGCCCGCAAGAGGAGGGGGAACTTCGGTCACACGGTCTGCAGGATTCGATCCGGCTCCATCTCCGGCGTCATCTCCTGGCGCCAGTCGGCCTCGCGCGGCAGCACCGCCTCGTGCGCGCGCAGCGGATAGTAGCTGGTGCTGGTGCCGTTCGGCGCGCCGCCGGCCTCGACCGTCTTCACCGCATCGCGCAGCAGCTTGCGCGCCTGGATGATCGCCTTGTCCGCCGGGCCGAGATGCTCCTTGGAGCGATCGACGATCTTGCCCATGCTTTCCTGGATCGCGCGGTCCTGCACGTTGATGCCGTCGATGCCGGTGTAGCTCTCTTCCTTCTGCACCTTGCGGTCGAGCATGTAGTTGTTCGCGCGGTTCGCCTGGGAACGGAACGTCAGCGGATCGACGTGCAGCGGCCCGTTACCGAGGCCGCGTTCCAGCCGGTCTTCCTCGGACAGCGGCCCATCCGGGCAATAGCCCCAGTTGAACACCATGGTCGTTTCATCGTCGATCGGCACCCAGCAATGCCCGGCGTCGAGCTGCAGGCCGCTTTCGGACTTCGACGGCCGGATCTGATGGAATGGCAGGATGAACTGGTAGGTGCGGATGTGTTGTTCGCTGTCGCCGAGCGGGCGGATGCCGGCGTACTGGTAGCCGTAGTCGGTGATATCCACGACGAGCTTCGGCGCCTTGCCGCGCACGAACGGGCTGGATGGCTTGAAGCCGCCGCGCGTCGAGGTTTCCGAGATCAGCCGGTGCATGATCGGCGCGTGCGACGTGTCGATGCCGCCTTCCAGGCCCTGCAGCCAGTTGCAGTCCTGGATCACTTTGGTCACGTGGCGGTGCGACGCGGGCGCCTGGGTCCAGGCGAATTTCGGCAGCGGCGGCATGTGTTCCACCGGGCCGAGATACGCCCAGATGATGCCGCCCATCTCGCAGGTCGGGTACGCGGTCAGGCGGACCTTGTGCTTGAAGTCGTTCTCTTCCGGCTCGTTCATCATATCGATGCAGGCGCCGGACACGTCGAACTTCCAGCCGTGATAGACGCAGCGCAGGCCGCATTCCTCGTTGCGTCCGAAATAGAGCGACGCGCGGCGGTGCGGGCAGAGCTCGTCGATCAGGCCGATGCGGCCTGCGGAATCGCGGAACGCGAGCAGGTCCTCGCCGAGCAGGCGGACGCGGGCGGGCGGGCCGTCGGGCTCGGCGACCTCCCGCGACAGCAGCGCGGGCATCCAGTAGCGGCGCAGGGTATTGCCCATGGGCGTTCCTGCGCTGACCCGGGTGACGAGTTCGTTGTCCTCGCGTGACAGCATGGCCGACTCCTCGTTATGGCGTTCGCACTGGTTCCCCGGGGCGGGCCCGGGTTTGGGCGCAGCCTAGAGCACATCGGGGGGCGGTGGGAACAGGCGAGCGCGCCTGGGCCCGCGGAGGCCCAGCCTTTGTCAAAGTGGCGACGGCATCTTTGGCCGGCGTGCCCGCGCCTGGAAACCGCGCCAAACCTCGCAGCCGCGTCGCGGAGCCCCTGCTGTAACGGCAATCTCCGGGATCGTTGCCGGATCATGTCTGCATGCTGCCGCCCGAAAGGCTGGCGACCTTACGCTGCAAGCCCGCCACCAAGGCCGACGTGCCACCGTCGTTCAGCAAATGGCGGAAGTCGGAGCGCTGCACGGCGACCCGGCTGATCGAGCCGTCGGCCAGCACGTCCACCGCCTTCCAGCCGGACGCGGTGTTGCGCATCACGTAGTCCAGCTTGTGGATTGTGCCATCGCTTGCGATGATTTCGGTGGACACGACCGACTCGCCGTTACCAACATTTCGCAGCGCCGGTGCGATCTGGAACCTCTGGCCAGTATAATTATCGAAATTCGCCGCGTAGCTTGCCACCGTGTAGCGGCGGAAGGCGGCATGCAACCGGGCTTTCTGCTCGCTCGGAATTCCCGCCCAGGCCAGGCCGACGGACTCCACCAGGACCGCATTCAGGTCGAACGTCTGGTCGATCACTGGCTGCAACGACGCATAGCGTTGCGAGAACGCGGTGCCCCGGCCGGCTTTCATCGCGGCCAGCAATGCGGCGTCGAGGCGCTGAATCGGCACAGCAGCGGCGTCGGCGCCGCTATCGGCGCGCGCGGTGCGCCATGAGGCGGCGGCGACAGCAGCAGGGATCGCGACACCCAGCAGGCCGCGGCGCCCAATCGTGATGACATTGTTCGCCATGGTTGCTCTCCTTCCCATTCGTTCTCACGCGAGACCGCATGCCGCGGTCAGATGTCCGGTGAACCGGTGCCATGTTTGCGTGGCGCCGAGTGCCGGGATGCCGATGAACCCGCGCAGTCGCAGATTGCCTCGCGCATCCAGCCAGAGCTTCGCCTGGTAAACGCCGCCGTCGCGCGGATCGATCACATGGCCCAGCCAGGTTCCATCCGGCTGCGGCCGTTCGTTGGTTATGATGGTCAGGCCGCATTGCGGCCGCCCGTCCACATCCGTGGGCATCGGCTCCCTCGGGTTGCGCGCAATGCCGACGATGCGGCCACACAATGCGTCACCGCACCGATCGATCGCGATTACGCCGTGGCCGTTCGCCGTGGACCAGGTGCCGAGCGGGCTGTCCTCCGGCGCCGCTGACGCGCACGAGCCGGCCAGCACGAGGGCAAGGGCGACAGCAAACCGGAACACAACATGCCTGCCGGCAATCGCTGCGAACCGAAACAATCGAGAGTGCAACGGGGTTATTGCGGTCCGTCGAGCCGCTTGTGATCCGGCCGAGCGGGGTAAACCGCTCCCTCGGAAAGTAACGCGCTGGCAGACGTGAGGGTTGCCATATTTGAAGAGAAGAATTGTGGCCAGGGCGACGCGGAGCATTGCACGCAGCACGACGAGCGCTTCGGCATAATCCCCGACAACCGCTCGTTGTGTGAGCGTTTGACCGGGCAAGCCGATGGCCGGACTCCGCGCCGCTGTCGCCTCGTTCAAGCGACAGACGAGCAGGGAACCGACTCCAGATTGCACCATATTGCGCACGGTCAGGCTCCTGTACATCGCAGTCTTCCATCGGCGGGAGGGTTGGCGGCCTGCCTCACGCAACCGCAGACTGGTTGGCACATGTATTCACATCGGTGCGGCAGATAATTGGCGTGTGGCGCGCATCACCTGTGCGGATTTCGGAAGATTGGCAGGCTTGACCAGGGAACTCGCCGCGTCGTGGGTGCGGACGGGACGATGCGAGCGGGGCGGCGGAGGCGTCGATCAATCGTGCGTAAATCGCACAAGGGCTGACAGGAAAATCCGTATTATTTTCCGAGCCTGACAAGCGCAACTCATGGCGAAGCGAAGGATTCGCAAAAGCCAGATTTGTGCGAGGGACTCGAGATGGCAAACCTGCTGTTTGCGCCGTGCGCCCGGCAAGACGCCGATGATAGAACGGGATGGGAGGAGCGCGGAAAGCGGCACCCGCCCGCTGCGTCGCACGACCCGACCAGAAGCGACCATCGATCGGAGGGCCGACGGGACCCGGGTCGCAGCGAATGGATTCCGGCAGGGTCCGGGCGACGGGAGTGGCACGAGGCTTGTCGGCAACAGGCGCCGTCTGCCGCAGCCGATCCGATCCTTGTCACCCTGTTGGCTGGCCTGGTGGCGGAGATGGCTGTGCCGTGGGCCATTATCTGGCTCTCGGACGCGCTGGTTTTCGACGTGCCGGCGTGGTCGCTGTGGCTGATATTCGGCGTACCCGCGGCGCTCGCATTTCTGGCCGTGCTGATTGAATGGACGGTGCAGGCGTGGTTGCGGTAGGCGGTGCGTGAGACGCCGCGGGCGCCGTGGTCAGTGCGAGTTGCCATCGGCCGGCGGCATCCGACGTGCCCTGCCGCCTGGAATAATATCAGGTGCCGAAATGGCTGACTCTTCGGCCCATGCCGCCACCGTCAATGCCGACGCAGGTCGGCATCCACGCCTTTGCGGCATGCAGCAACCGTAAGTCGTGGATGCCGATCTGCGTCGGCATGACGATGGGGGCGTCGGCGCGTGCGTCATTCTTTGCGCCACCTGGTATCAGTGCGCGCCCCCGGCCGCTGCGTCGCCCTTCCGGAGCAAAGCAACCGCCAGCGTCGCGCAAAGCAGGACAGTGCCAAGCAGGCCGAAGCAGTCAGCGTAGCCCATCAGAGTCGCCTGGGCGCGGATGGCGCCACCCAAGGCAATCACCGCGCGATGCAGGGCACCCGCCGGATCCGCGACGCCATGCGCCATGAAATATGCTTGCAGCGATGCCAGGCGGCTCTGCGTCGCCGGCTGCAACAACGACACATGCGAGTTGATCACAAACGAATGATATTGCTCTCGCTTGGTGAAGAACGTTTCGATCGACGCGGTGCCGATCGCACCACCCAGGTTGCGCAGCATGTTGAACAAGCCCGACGCGCCACCGGCCTCGTCCGGCGTGATCCCTACCATCGCGATGGCGGACAGCGGTGTCATCACCAGCGCCTGGCCAAGCGCCCTGGTCACGTCCGGCACGAAAAGCTGGGGCGCGGCATAGTCCGGATCGATATACAGGTTCATGAAGCAGCTTGTCGCGAACACCAACAGGCCGATGCCGACCAGCACACGTGAATCGAACCACTTCATCAGCAGCGGCACCAAGGGGATCACCAGAAGCTGCGGATAGCCGGTCCACGCCATGACCTCGCCGCTCTGTTTGGCATCGAATCCCTGCGCCACCTCCAGATACTGCGGCAGCAGGTACGCCGAGCCATACAGCGCGAAGCCCAGCAGGAAATTGCCCAGCGTCCCGAAGCCAAAATTACGTCGCGCAAACAACCGCAGCCGGACCAGCGGCTGCTCGCGCACCAGCTCGACAACGATGAAGGCGCCCAGCGCCACCGCAGCGACCAGGCTCAGCTTGACAATGAACGGCGAGCCGAACCAGTCATACACGTTGCCGTCGTCTAGCACGGTCTGCAACGCGGCCAGCCCCACCGCCATCAGCGCGATGCCAATCCAGTCGCCCTGCCGCAGCAGCGCGTACTGCGCCTTCGAGCGCGGCAAACCGTAGATCAGCGCCGACAGCATGACCGCGCCCGGCACCAGGTTCATGTAGAAGATCGTTGACCAGCCGTAATTGTCGGTCAGCCAGCCGCCGATCGTCGGGCCGATCGCCGGCGCGAAGGTCGCCGTGACGGCGAACCCGGCAAATCCGGCCGTGCGCTTCGACGGCGGCAGCATCGCAACGATGATGGTGAACGCGAGCGGGATCAGCACCCCGCCAAAGAACCCCTGCAAACCACGCAGCACGATCATTTCCGGCAGGCTGCTCGCTTGGCCGCACAGCGCCGAAAACACCAGGAACAAGACCGTATTCGCGATCAGGTAGCGTCGCAGCGAGAACACCCGGCTCATGAAGTCGGTCATCGGGATCACGATGATCTCGCCGATCAGATAGGCGGTGCTGATCCACGCGCCGTTGACGCCGCCCGTACCGATACCGCCCTCGATGTTGGGCAACGAGGAGTTGGTGACCTGGATGTTCAGCACCGCCATGAAGGCGCCGATCAGCGCGCCGCCCACGGCAATCCATGTCCTCAGCGGAACCGTATCGCGATCCGCGGCTGCGATTGTTGCCATGGCCCGTTATCCCTGCTGGCCGCGCGTATCGATCGTCGGCTCGACCGACATGCCGGGACGCAACACTCCGATCAGCTTGTCGCCTGGGTCGATCGTGATCTTCACCGGGATGCGCTGCACGATCTTGGTGAAGTTGCCGGTGGCATTGTCAGGCGGCAGCAGCGCGAACTCCTGCCCGCTCGCTGGCGCGACGCTGTTCACCACGCCATGCACCGTGACGCCGGGGAAGGTGTCCACATCCAGCGTCACCGGCTGACCGGCGCGCACGTCGGTAAGCTGCGTCTCCTTGTAGTTGGCCGTGACATACACCGCCCGCAGCGGCACCACCGCCATCAACTGCGTGCCGGCCTGCACGTATTGCCCGACGCGCAAGGCACGCGCGCCGACCGTGCCGTCGATCGGCGCGGTGACCGAGGTGTAGCTGACGTTCAGTTCAGCCTGGTGCAGCGCCGCCTGCTGCAATGCCAGCGTCGCCTGCGCCTTGCTAAGCTGCGCGATGAGCACGTCCACCTGCTTGTCCGCGGCGCCGACGGCCGCGGTATCGTGCTCCAGGATCGCCCGCTTCTCCTGGATGTCGGAGGCCGCCTTCTGTGCGCTCTGTATCGTGCCGGCGCCGCTCCGGGAGAGGGTCGTGTAGCGCTGATAGTCCTGGGTGGAGAATGTCAGTGCCGCCTGGTCCACCGCCACCGTGTCGCGTGCTTCGGTCACGGCAAGCCGCTGCTGGGAGATCTCCTGCCCGAGGTCGTCGATAGCCGCCTGCGCCGCCTCCACGTTGGCCCGAGCAGCGGCCAGCGCCGTGCGGTAGTCGCGGTCGTCGATGCGGGCCAGCACCTGGCCGGCTTTCACCGGCTGGTTGTCGCCGACCAGCACCTGCGAAATATACCCCGCGACCTTCGGGCTGATCAGGACGTTGTCGGCCTGCAGGTACGCATCGTCGGTGGAGACCAGGAAACGCCCGGTGTTCCAGTAGTAATGGCCATACGCCCCGGCGAGCGTCAGCGCGGCGACCGCTCCGGCCGCCAGCAGCACCGAGCGGAGGCTCAGCCGGTGGCGGCGCGTATAGGTGTCCGCAACGTTGATATCGCGTTCGGACACCCGGATCTGTTCGTCGTCGAACGTCGTGATGTTCTGGTCCATCGGAACCCTCCCGGCGGCGGTGCGCCTTGCGAAACCGGGAAGGGCCGGCACGGGGCCAGCCCTTCCGTGTCTGGTACCGATTGCGTGGGCCGGTGCATGTTGCCGGCGTGCCGCTTCGGCTGGTTGTTCCCGGTTGCTTCGACGGTGTGCTCCGCCTGCCTTGGCTTCCGACGGTCTGGTAGATGGACCTGCGGGAATTGGACGATAATCCGGTGAAGCGGCACAGGGTCTGTGCCCGGATTAGACAGATCACGACACGCGATGGGTTCGCAGTGACCGCCTGAATTCACAGAGGTTTTTCAGCGATTGCCCGGAGTGCAGCGGCAAGAAACAACGTCCCCCCTCCCCTTGAGGGAGGGGTTGGGGGAGGGGTGCGTACATCCACTGACCGCGGATGTAAGCACCCCTCCCCCAACCCCTCCCTCAAGGGGAGGGGAGACCTACGCTCCGGCCGCGACCGTTTCATCCAGGGCGGGTCGGCCCGACGCCGGTGGCAACTTGCAATGACAGCGGTCCGGGCGCGCGGCCGAAGCGTCAGCCGTCTCGCCCCCGATGTGCTAATCCACCGTGCAGCTTTCGAACCCACGCCGGAGCTGCGGACGGTTCAGATTACGGCCGATGAACACCAGGCGGCTGGAGCGTTTCTCTCCCTCCTTCCACGGGCCAATGAAATCGCCGTCGGCGATCATGTGTACGGCCTGGAAGGCGAAGCGGCGGTTCTCTTTCGCGTAGTTCAGGATGCCCTTGGTGCGCAGCAGATCCGGGCCCTTGTCCTGCAGCAGCAGGCCGATCCAGGCATTGAACTTCTCCGGGTCGATCGGCTTGTCCACTTCGAAGCTGACCGAGGTCACGTCTTCGTTGTGCTCGTGCTCGTCCTCGCCGTTCAGGAAGTCCGGCGCCATCTCCAGGATCCGCCGCAGGTCGAATGCCTGCCGGCCCAGCACCTGATCGATCGGCAGCGCCGCGCGTTGCGTCCGGTGGATGACGGCAAAGCGGTTGATCGAGCGGATTGTGCGCTCGACTTCGTCCAGTTCCTCCGGCGTGACGAGGTCGGTCTTGTTCAGCACGATGACGTCGGCGAAGGCGATCTGGTCCTCCGCCTCGTGGCTGTCCTCCAGCCGCGCGGGCAGGTGCTTCGCATCGACCACGGTGACGATCGCGTCCAGCCGGGTCTTGGCCTTCACGCCCTCATCGATGAAGAACGTCTGCGCCACGGGGGCGGGGTTCGCCAGGCCGGTGGTCTCGATGATGATGCCGTCAAACTTGTCGCGCCGTTTCATCAGGCCGCCGACGATGCGGATCAGGTCGCCGCGCACGGTGCAGCAGATGCAGCCGTTGTTCATCTCGAACACTTCCTCGTCGCTGTCCACGACGAGGTCGTTGTCCACCCCGAGCTCACCGAACTCGTTGATCACCACGGCATACTTGCGGCCGTGTTGCTCGGTCAGGATGCGGTTCAGCAGCGTCGTCTTGCCGGCGCCGAGGTAGCCGGTCAGCACCGTCACCGGCACCAGCCCCACCGTGTCCATGTCTGTGTCTGGCATCTGCCGTCACTCCACGTTCTTGTGCATTGAGGCGGAATATAGGGGCGCGGGGCCCGATCAGCCACCGGGGCGGCGAAGGAAGGCCGGTACTTCGCCCCGGACCCCGCCAAGAGGCAGCTCCGCCCTTGGTAGGTTTCAGAGCGGAGCCCTGACCTTGCCTTGCTACTCCGCCGGCCCGGACAGCACCTCGCGCCGCAGGTTGGCCAGGCGGGCGGCGATGAGCGGTGCATCGAATGCCTGCGCGCGGGCGCGGCCGGCTTCCGCCATTGCCGCGCGGCGTGCCGGATCGCCGACCAGCGAGCGGATCGCCGCCGCCACCGCCGCCGGATCGTCCGGATCGACATAGACCGCGGCGTCGCCGGCCACTTCGCGCAGCCCACCGCGGGGGGAGCAAACCAGCGCAGCCCCGCTCGCCATCGCCTCCAGGGCGACCAGGCCGAACGGCTCCTGCCAGCGGCTGGGCACCACGACGATCGCCGCGCGTGCCATTGCGTCCAGCACGAAGGCGCGGTCGCGATAGCCGATGGCGCGCACGCCGGAGCCCTCCGTGGCGACGCGGACGATGCGGGTGAACTCGGTGTCCGGGCTGTTCACGCGGAAGCGGTCCGCGCCGATCATCTCCGCGCGCCAGCCGGGAAGGTGCGGCATGGCCTGGAGGCAGGCGGCGACGAATACGTCGGGGCCCTTTTCCGGAACAACGCGGCCGGCATAGAGGATAAGGCGTTCACGCGGCTGTGGAGCGGGCAGGGCCGCGAGGTCGATCGCGTTCGGCAGCACGACGGGGGAGCGCGCCGGGCCGGGGACGCCATCGAGCAGACGGCGACGGAGATATTCGGACACGACGACGACGCGGGTGAGCCGTTGGAGCATGCGCGCGCGTCCCCCCGCGGTGGTGGCCTGGCGCATGCCTTGCGGGTCGTTATGCAGAAACAACAGAATATGGGCGTGTGGCAGGCGGCGGGCGAGCCAGAGGGCGAGCTCGGGGCGGTTATGCACCTCAATCAGCGCCGGTTTGGCGCGCCACAGCGTCCACAGCAGCGCGGCGCCGTAGCGGATGTTGACGTTGCCCGGGAACCAGAAGGCGGGATGGACGGGGTGGAACGGCACGCCCGGGAAGGTAGGGGCGTTCTGCGGCCCGCCGATGACCAGCGGGCGGAAGCCGGGGGCGCGGACCAGGAGCTGGACCATGCTGCCGACCGCTCCGGCAAAGCCGGATGCGAACCCTTCGTTCGGCGGCAGGATCGTCGCAACGAGGGGCGCGGGAGGGGATGGCATCGAGGGTGCGCTATAGCCGGCGCGGGCGTGTGCGGCCAATGCCGGGGGGCCATCAAGTATCAGCTTGATGAATGAATGATTTCCAGCGGACGCCCGGAGCCGTGTCATTGCGGGCACCGTCTCAGGCGCTGCCCTGTTCCCGCCCCGACCGTGCCAGCCGGATCAGCTCCCGCCGCACATCCTGCGCATCGGCCACTGGCGCGGACCAGTGCACCCGCACCGCACGTTCCTCCACGGCCAAGTCGCAGCCATCCACATCCGCGGCCACCATTCGCCATGCTTCTGGCGTCCCGGCGATCGCCGCCAGCGCGTCCGGATGATCGGCGTTGCAATGCGCGACGATGTCCGCTTCCGCCGCCGCGATCGCCGTCACGGCCTTCGCATCCGGCGTCAGATCCGCGGCCCGCAGCCGCGCCGCGCGTGCGAACCCACCCACATACAGCCCGCCCAGCGGCCTGATCCGCCACAGCGCGAAATCGCCGAAATCCGCATACATCGCGGCGTACGGGTGCACCGCCAGGAACCGCACCTTCAGCGCCGCATCCGCGACCGTTTCCGCTACCCCGGTCACCGTCACCCGCGGCGCGGTCTGCGGATTGGCCGCTTCCGCCGCCCCGCACACCAGCACGGAGCACCGCGGATCAGCCCGCAGATGCCGCGTGTGTTCGGAGAGCCCGGACAGCAGCAGCAGGAGGGCAAGGTCCGGCGCACAGGCCGGCGTCACCAGCGAGGCGAACGGCTGGCCCGCCGCGGATGTCGCCAACGTCCCGGAGCGCGTGGCACGCAGCAGTTTGCGGGCGGCCCAGGCAGCAGGTGCGCGATCGCTCATGCGTCCACCTCGGCCGGGCGCCGGGCGCTCAGCGCGCGCGATTCGATCGTCTCGGGCGGCCGCGCGCCCGGTGTCAGCGCCGCTTCCAGCGTCTCGATGCCCGGTGCCAGCCGTTCGGCGGCGGCGCCCTCACCGGCACACGGTGCGGCCGGCGCCGCTAGCGGCCGGATCAGCCTTGGCGCATAGGGCGGCCGGTCTGACGGATCATGGCGGGCGGCTGAGCGAAACCGGCGCCCCCGGGGAATCGTGTATGCCATATTTCGTTCACCTATCGTCTGCAATGCGCCACAATTCGTCTCCATAGTAGAGCCGTTGACCCCGCGGGAGCGCGACACATGACCGTACCCCCCACCAAAGAGAACGTCCCGACAAAACAGACCATCGCCCTGGTCGATGACGACCGGAACATCCTCACCAGCGTGCAGATGACGCTGGAGCAGGAGGGGTTCCAGGTGCGAACCTATACGGATGGCGAAAGCGCGTTGCAGGGACTGAACGCGCGGCCGGTCGATCTGGCCGTGCTGGACATCAAGATGCCCCGCATGGACGGCATGGAGCTGCTGCAGCGGCTGCGCCAGCGCAGTTCGATGCCGGTGATCTTCCTCACTTCCAAGGACGAGGAAGTGGACGAACTTATGGGCCTGCGCCTCGGCGCCGACGACTACATCACCAAGCCGTTCTCGCAGCGCCTGCTGATCGAGCGCATCCGCGCCCTGCTGCGCCGCAATGAAGCCAGCCGCGCGGAAGGCTCCGGCGCCGCGCCGGGCGGGGTGCTGTCGCGCGGCGACCTGACGCTGGATGAGACGAAGCACCAATGCATCTGGAAAGGCCAGGACATCCAGCTTACCGTCACCGAGTTCCTGCTGGTGAAGGCGCTCGCGGCGCGGCCCGGCATGGTGAAAAGCCGCGACCAGCTCATCGATGCCGCCTATGGCGAGAATATCTACGTGGACGACCGCACGATCGACAGCCACGTGAAACGGATTCGCAAGAAGTTCCGTACCGTGGACGATGATTTCAACCAGATCGAGACGCTGTACGGCATCGGCTACCGCTACAAGGAGCATTAATTGCCCGACGGCAGCAGCATCGGCGCCCTGGCGCCCGCAACGACGACACAACCCAAGCGGTTCCGCCCGCGTTGGGTGTCGCCGCTGCTGCGCCGCATCTTGCTGGTGAATGCGCTGCCACTGGCGCTGCTGGTTGTTGCGTTGCTCTATCTCGACCAGTACCAGAACGGGTTGCTGGAGGCGGAGGTCTCCGCCCTGCGCGAGCAAGCCAGGATCTTCGCCGGCGCACTGGGCGAAAGCGCGGTGCGCACCACCAACCCCGACGACCCGAAGCTGGTGCCGGACATCGCCCGGCCGCTGCTGTTTCGCCTGACCGATCCGACGCCGGACGCCGACGCCAAGCTGTATGCGCCGGACGGTACCGTGCTGGTCGACTCCCGCCTGCGCCAGGGTCCCGGCGGCGCCATCGATACAGAGCCGCTGCCCCCGCCCGTGCACTACGGCCCCCTGCTCGGCACCGTCGGCTGGATCTACGACCGGGTCCTGTCGCTGTTCCCGCACGACCGGCCGATCCCGCTGGTGGAACTGTCGCCCGGTGCCGGCCTGGAATGGCAGCCGAACGTAAAGGAGGAGCTGCAACTCAACAGCGCCGGCCAGAGCCGCGAGATGCCACCTTATATAAGGCGCACCAAGGACAACCGGCTGCTGGTGACGGTGGCAGAGCCGGTGGAGCGCGACCGCCATACCGTTGGCATCATTCTGCTGACCCGCGAAGCCCGCGAAGTGGACGCCAGCCTGTTTGCCGTTCGCATCTCGATCCTTGCGTTGTTCTGCCTGGCGCTGGGACTGACGGTGCTGCTGTCCTGGTACCTGTCGCTGACGATCGCCCGGCCGATCCTGCGCCTGGCCGGCGTCGCGGCAGAGATGCGCGAGGGCAAGGGGCGCGCCGGCCGTGTGCCGCCCGCGCTGCTGCACCGGCATGACGAAGTGGGTGCCCTGGCAACCGCGCTTTCCGACTCGGCGCAGGCGCTGTGGGCGCGAATGGATGCGATCGAGCGCTTTGGTGCCGACGTGGCGCATGAGATCAAGAACCCGCTGTCCTCGATCCGCAGCGCCATCGAGACCCTGCGCCGCATCGAGGATCCCGCACGGCAGAAGCAGTTGCTGGCGATCATCACGCAGGATGTCGCGCGGCTGGACCGGCTGATCAGTGACGTGAGCGACGCGTCGCGGCTGGATGCCGAATTGTCGCGGCTGGCGGCGGAACGGGTGGAGGTGGTGCCGATCCTGCACGCCCTGACCGATCTGGACGACGCGACGCGCGACACCGACAACGATCCGAAGCTGGAGGTGGATGCCAGCGCGCCGGACCTTGCGGTGTGGGCGGTCGAGGACCGGCTGGTGCAGGTGCTGCGCAACCTGATCGCCAACGCGCAGTCGTTCAGTCCCCCGCGCGGGCGGATCATGCTACGGGCACGGGATACGGGAGAGATGGTCGAGTTCGGTGTCGAGGACGAAGGGCCGGGAATTCCCGAAGGCAACCTGGAACAAGTGTTCGACCGGTTCTATTCGGAGCGTCCGAAGGGCGAGCGCTTCGGCCAGCACTCCGGCCTGGGCCTGTCGATCAGCCGGCAGATCATCGAAGCACTGCACGGACGGATTTCCGCCGAGAACCGCCGCGATGCGGAAGGCAACACGCTCGGCGCGCGTTTTGTGGTGCGATTGCCGAAGGCGTAAGCGCGGCGCCGGTGGTACCACTGTCATTGCGAGTTGGCCACCGGCCGGGGGCGGACCCGCGACTGGATGAAACGCTCGGCAGTACCTGTTGTGTCATGGCCGGGCTTGGCCCGGTCACCCACGACTGTGCCCCGGCCGGCAAAGGAAAGACGTGGGTGGCCGGGACAAGCCCGGCCATGACATGGGTGGTTTCAGGTTAGGAGCGAAGCGACGAAGCAACCTCGGTCATGACGAGGGTTCCTCGGCTCCGCTTCGCTCCTGACAAGAAACTGGAGCCCCCCTGTCATTGCGAGGCCGCTTGGCCGAAGCAATCCCGTTCGCGACGAGCTGCAGGCAGCTCGTCACGATCGGGATTGCTTCGGCCAAGTGGCCTCGCAATGACAGAATGCCGCCGTTTCATCCAGGGCGGGTCGGCCGCCGCCGGCCGGTGGCCAATACGCAATGATACGTGCTTCGACGCTCGCGAAAGACCGCTCTAGGATCAGGCGACACTCGCGGGAGGCGCCAATGTCCGATCCGATGACACCCACGTACGCGCGCAACATGCGCATCATCGGCCACACCGATCAGGGCGGCGGACGCGCGGACGGCGTGCAGCTCATGATCCACAAGGGTCATGCCTTCGTCGGGCACATTTTCTCCAAGGGGTTTTCCGTCATCGATGTGCGCGATCCGACGAAGCCCAGGGCGGTGAACTACATCGCCGCGCCGCCGAATACCTGGTCGATCCATCTGCAGCAGTTCAACGACCTGCTGCTGGTGATCCACGCAAAGGACATGTTCGCGCAGCCGGAACTGGCCGACGAAAAGAACTACTACAAAGGCAAGATCAGCGCGCACGGCGAAGCGTCATCCGAGCAGATCTGGTCCGCCGGAATGGCGGTGTATGACGTGAGCAAACCGGAAGCGCCGCGGCAGATTGGCTTCATGCCGGTGCAGGGCGGTGGGTTGCACCGCCTGTGGTACGTCGGCGGGCGATGGGCGTATGCGTCCGCGCTGCTGGACGGGTTCTCCGACTACATCCTGATCACCATCGATCTGGCCGACCCGACGAAGCCGGTGCTTGCCGGGAAATACTGGCTGCCAGGCATGAACGTTGCCGCCGGCGAGGTTGCGCACTGGCCGAGCGAAGTCGGCCGCTTCGGCCTGCATCACGCGATCGTGCACGGTGATATCGCCTATTGCAGTTGGCGCGATGCGTGCCTGGCGGTGGTGGATGTAAGCGACCGCACCGCGCCGAAACTGATAACGCACAAAGTTTGGGCCCCGCCGTTCGGTGGCGGCACCCATAACGCCTTGCCACTGCCCAACAGGGAATTGCTGATTGTCGTGGACGAGACCGTGCTGGATAACCGCGAGGATGGCGAGAAGCCGATCTGGGTATTCGACAATCGTGTGAAGTCGAATCCGATCAGCATCGCCACGTTCCCCGAGCCGAGCGATGCGGATTATCTGAATGTGGGCGGCCATTTCGGCCCGCATAACGTGTACGAGAATCGACCGGATTTGTTCGTCAGCGAGGAGCTGATCTTTACGACGTATCAGAACGCCGGTGTCCGCGTTTACGATATCCGCGACAAGTACCGGCCTGTGGAAGTGGGCGCCTGTGTGCCGCCGCCGCCGGCGAAACTGGTCGATCCACGGCCCAACCGGCCGAAGGTGCTGCACTCGGCGGATGTGTCGGTAGATCGGAATGGGGTTGTGTACTGCACGGACTTTTCGGCGGGGCTTTATATCATGGAGTACAAGGGCTGAACGCCCCGCCATTTTTGCGGAATACGAGAACTGAACGCCTCGTCATTTTTGTCATTGCGAGTTGCCCACCGGCCGTCGGGCCGACCCGCCCTGGATGAAACGGTCGCGGCCGGAGCGTAGGTCTCCCCTCCCCTTGAGGGAGGGGTGCGTACATCCACTGACCGCGGATGTATGCACCCCTCCCCCAACCCCTCCCTCAAGGGGAGGGGGGGGACGTAGTTTCTTGTTAGGCCGTTTGGCCGAAGCAATCTCGTGCGTGACGAGCTGCCGGCGGCTCGTCACGCACGAGATTGCTTCGTCGCTTCGCTTCTCGCAATGACAGTGATTCGCTTCTCGCGATGCCAGTAAGGAGGGCTTGCGCACGCGCGTCGCCTGATGTTCTCTGCCCGCATGGGCAAACAACGCCCGGCCTGCGGGAGGATAACGCGTGACTCCACGAGGCGAGGCGGATACCGCGTCTCCACCGACAAACACGGACACTTCGCCCGCGCTCGATATCGTGGGCGCTTCGAAGCAATTCGGCGCAACCCGCGCACTCGATGGTGTTTCCCTCCAGGTGCGCCGCGGGGAGATCGTCGCATTGCTCGGCGAGAATGGTGCCGGCAAATCGACATTGATCAAAGCGCTTGCCGGCGTGCATACGCTCGACGCCGGCAGCATTCGCTACCACGGGCAGGATGTGTCCGACGGTCTGCGCCATTTGCCGATTGCCTTCATCCACCAGGATCTTGGCCTGATCGAGTGGATGACTGTCGCCGAAAACATCTGCCTCGCGCTGGGTTATCCACGTCGCTTTGGTCTGGTTGATTGGAAAGCGGCACGCGAACGCGCCGCACGTGCCCTGTCGATGGTTGGCACCGATATCGATCCCGATGCGCGCGTCGCCTCGCTCGGCCGCACCGAGAAATCGCTGGTGGCGATCAGCCGCGCGCTGGCGGCCGACGTGGAACTGCTGGTGCTGGACGAGCCCACCGCCAGCCTGCCGGCCAACGAGGTCGCGCGCTTGTTCGCCAGCCTGCGCCACCTGCGCGCGCAGGGCGTGGGCATGATCTACGTCTCGCACCGCCTCGACGAGGTGTTCGAGATCGCCGATCGCATCGTCGTCCTGCGTGACGGCCGCATCGTCGGCGAACGCGCCACCGCCGGCACCAGTCCCGAGGAAGTGATCCTGCTGATCGTCGGCCGCGAACCGTCCCAGGTGTTCCGCCGCCCGGCGCAACGCAGCGGCGAGGCTCGGCTGGAGCTGGCCGGACTGACGGTCGGCGACGTGGGGCCGGTCGATTGCCGGCTGCATGGCGGCGAGATCGTCGGTCTGGTGGGCCTGCGCGGCGCCGGGCAGGAAAGCGTCGGCCGCGCCTTGTTCGGACTCGCGCAACTCACCGGTGGCCGCATGCTGCTGGACGGCCGCCCGGTCGCGCCGGCCTCGCCCCGCCAGGCAATGCGGGCAGGCATCAACCTCGTCTGTGCCGACCGCATGGCCGACGCGGTCGTGCCCAACATGTGCGTGCGCGAGAACCTGTTCCTGAACCTGCGCGCGGCGGGGTCGCGGACGCATTCCTTCGTCCGGCCGGCCCGCGAGCACCATGCCGCGTTCCGGCTCGGTCAGGAGATCGGGTTGCGCCCCAACGATCCCGCCCTGCCGATCGAATGGCTGTCCGGCGGCAACCAGCAGAAGGTCATGCTCGGCCGCTGGCTGCATCTCCAGGGCAAGGTCTATGTCCTGGAAGACCCCACCGCCGGCGTGGATGTCGGCGCCAAGACCGAGATCTATCGCCTGCTCGATCTCGCGCTGAAGCGTGGCGCGGCGATCCTGCTGGTCTCCACCGATTTCGAGGAGGTCGAAAAAATCTGCCACCGCGCGCTGGTGTTCGACCGCGGGCGCGTCGTCGCCGAGCTTGGCGTCGGCGACATGTCCACCGGCAACCTGCTCGCCGCCGCCTCCGCGAGCATCGGCCAGGTGGCCGAGGCGCTGACCCACATCGAGCCGCAGGCTGGCCATGCAATCGCTTAAATCCACCGCGCTGGAACCCACCCGTCCAGAGCTGGCCGGGCTGACCCGCTGGCGCGCGGCGGTGCGGATACTGCCGGTCTATGGCCTGCCGATCCTGGCGCTGGCGCTCGCGGTCTTCTTCTCCATCCTGCTGCCGGACTCGTTCCCCACGGCCCTGAACGTCCGCTCCATCCTGAGCGACAAGGGCATCATCATGTTGCTCTCGCTTGGCGTGATGCTGCCGATGATGACCGGGCGCATCGACCTGACCATCGGCTTCGGCATCGTCATGTGGCACATCCTGGCGATCAGCCTGCAGGTCTGGTACGGCGTGCCCTGGCCGCTTGCGGTCCTGCTGGTCCTGCTGTGCAGCGGCTTCGCCGGGCTGATCAACGGCCTGTTGGTCGAGGTGGCGCAGATCGACAGCATCATCGCCACGCTCGGCACCGGTACAATTCTATATGCGCTGGCGCTGTGGCTCAGCGGCGGCCGGCAGGTGATGGGCGTCCTCTCCGACGGCTTCATTGACATCAACGGGCTGTCGCCGCTCGGCATACCGATGCCGGCGGTCTATGTGATCATCCTTGGCGCGGCGCTGTGGATCCTGACGGAGCGGCTGCCGCTGGGACGCCAGCTCTATGCGATCGGCGCCAACGAGAAAGCCGCGGCACTCAACGGCATTTCGGTGCGGGCCAATGTCGTCGGCGTGTTCGTCGGCTCCGGGCTGGTCGCCGGCTTCACCGGGTGCGTGCTGGCCTCGAAGCTGCAGATCGGCCAAGCGAATGTCGGGCTGGACTACCTGCTGCCGGCGCTGGTCGGCGCCTTCCTCGGCACCACCACGATCAGGCCGGGCCGGGTGAATGTCCTGGGCACCATCGTCGGCGTGCTGGTCCTGGCGATCGGCATCTCCGGCATCCAGCAGCTTGGCGGCCAATTCTTCATCGAGCCGCTGTTCAACGGCACAACCCTCGTCGTCGCCATCGCGCTGGCCGGCTTCGCGCAGCGCCGCCGGTCCGTCTCGGTGTCGAAGGCGGCAAAGCCTGGACCGCCTGCCGGGTAGTTCCGGCGACGCGCCCGGCAGCCGCGCGGCGCACAGAAGCTGCCAACCAAGCAGGAGGAAGCAGGACCATGACAGACATTCGCATGCCGCGGCGGACATTGTTGGCATCCGCCGCCGCCGCGCTGGCCATCCCCGCCGGCAGTGCCCAGGCCGCGGACGACTATCTGGCGAAGGCCAAGGCCTATATCGCCAAAGCGACGCAGCCGGGCGCGCCGTGGACCGGCCCGCGGACCGGCCCGAAAGCGCAGCCCCATAAATTGGTCATCTATGTCTCGCAGGACCAGCGCAACGGCGGTGCCCAGGGCGTCGGCGACGGATCGCAGGAAGGCGCCAAGGCGATCGGCTGGAACTTCCGCGTGATCGACGGCCAAGGCTCGGTGGCGCAGCACACCTCGGCCTTGAACGAGGCGATCGCGCTGAAGCCCGACGGCATCATCCTCGGCACCATCGACGCCAAGGAGCAGGCGCCGGTCATAGAACATGCGGTGAAGCTGGGGATCAAAGTGGTGGGGTGGCATTGCGCCGGGGAGCCGGGCCCGGTGAAGGACCCGCCGGTGATCACCAACATCACCACCGACCCGCACGAGGTCGGCAAGCTGGCCGCGATGTATGCCGTGGTGGATTCCAACGGCACGGCCGAAGCCGTGGTGATCGGCGACAACCTGTATGCGATCAGCACCGTCAAGACCGATGCCGCGATCGCTGCGATCAAGGGCGACAAAGGCTGCAAGGTGTTGGCGTTCGAGGACACGCCGATCGCCGACGTCGCCGCCCGGACGCCGCAGCTCACGACCACGCTGCTGGCCCGGTTCGGCAAGAAATGGACCTACACGATCGCGGTGAACGATCTCTGGTTCGACTTCATGGCGCCGTCGCTACAGGCGGCCGGCATCGATCCGAAAAACGGCTATCCGCGCGAGATTTCCGCCGGCGACGGCTCGGTGTCGGCATTCGAGCGGATCCGCGCACGGCATTATCAGATCGGCACAGTCGCCGAGCCGCTGCACCTGCATGGATGGATGTGCATCGACGAGCTGAACCGTGCGTTCGCCGGCCAGCGGCCGAGCGCATTCGTGCCCCCGCCGCATTTGTTCGTGCACGGGAATATCGACCGCGACGGTGGTGCGAACAACATCTACGACCCGGAGAACGGGTACAAGGATATCTATAAGAAGATCTGGGGGACGTAACGCGTCTCCCCCTCCCCTTGAGGGAGGGGGTCAGGGGGAGGGGTGCCCGCGGCCCGCGAAGTTCACCCCTCCCCCCCAACCCCTCCCTCAAGGGGAGGGGGAGTATTTTGTGCCTCGTTCTACAGCCCGGCTTGTTCCAGCCGCAGGATCGCCCTCGCACAGGCCTGGGCGCGCGGCACCAGGCTGTCGATCCGCAGGAATTCGTCCGGACTGTGTGCCTTGCCGCCGACCGGACCGACCGCGCAGATGGTTGGCGCACCGACCCCGGCCGTGAAACCGGAATCCGCACAGCCGCCGGTGAACTCGCCGTCTGTCTGGAACCCGGTGTCCGCCGCCGCGGCCACATAGATCTCGAACAACCGTTTGGCGGTGGGCGTCTGCGTCAGCGGCAGGAACTCGCCCTTGATCGTCAGCTCCGTCCTGGTGCCGGGGACGTAGCTGCGCTCGATGATCGCGCCGATGCGCGCCATGATGTCGTCCTTGTCCTCCGGCTGCACGTAGCGGAGGTCGATCTGCCCCTCGGCCCAGGGCGCGACGGTGTTGACGCTCTGCCCGCCGCCGACCAGGCCGACGTTCAGTGTGATGCCGCGTTCCAGGTCGGTCAGCGCGTGGATCGCCTGGATCTTGCGGGCGAGTTCCTCGATGGCGCTGATGCCGTCGGTGAACGCGCCGCCGGAATGCGCCGCCTTGCCGGTGATGCGGAAGGCCGAGAACACGCCGCCCTTGCGCCCGGTCACCACGTTGCCGGAGACGCGGCCGGGTTCGCTGTTGAACACGGCGCGGGCGCGGCGGGCCTCGTTCTCGATCACCGCGCGGCCTTCGGGGCTGCCGATCTCCTCGTCGCCGGTGAACAAGCCGAGCAGGGGAGCGGGCGAGCCGCCGAATTTGGCAAAGGCGGCGAGGACGAAGCAGTTCATCACCAGCCCCGCCTTCATGTCGGCCACGCCGGGGCCATAGGCGACGCCGTCACGGATCGTGAATGGGCGGCGCGATGCCTCGCCGTCGGGAAAGACGGTGTCGCGATGCCCCATCAGCATGACGTGGCCGCCGGCATTGCCGGCCGGCCCGTCCCAGGGGACGGAGGCGCGCAGGCAGTCGCCGTGCTTCTGCTGGCGCAGCGTCTCAACCGGAATGCCCTGTGCGGCCATGAAGCGCTGCACCACCGCGCCGACCGCGTCGATGCCGGGCTTGTTGTAACTGCCGCTGTCGGTATCGACCATTTCGCGCAGCATCGCGACCATCGCGCTTTGCTGGGTGGCGAGCCAAGCGGTGATGTCGGCTTCGGTGCTCATGGTCCTGTCTCCGGGCGCGGTCGTGGCCGGCGGGTAACAGAACCGGGCGGCCAATGCCAGCTTGCCGGCCGGTCGTGGCGGGTCAGTCGCGCGGTCAATAACATTGTTTTGTTACGTACCGGCGGTGCCAGGAGGCAACCGTTCGTCAACCCGTCCTATAGTGACGGCTGGGGAAGCCGCTGGCGCCCTGCTGGGAAAGCCCCGGCAAGGCGCCGGACGAACCTGGAGCGTGACAGCGGCGATAACACGATGAGGTGAACATGTCAGTATTAACGAAAGGCAACGCGGTATTAGTGGCTCATCCGACCTCAATGATTTGCAAAAAAGTTCTCACGGTCAAGCGCCACCGAGCTGAGTCTCAGACTGAGGAACGGGTCTCCATGGGAGGAGCAAAAATGGCCGGAAGAACGGCAGATATTTCCGAACTACAACAGGATTCCGAATTGACGGTAAGATAACGTCAAATGAACGATAAAAAATCCTCAACATGGAATCATTGTCCTCACACAAGCGAGAGGGATGGTTCTCTCGCAATGTAAGAAACCAGACGCAAGTTACTCGAAGGAAGGGATCCGAACAATGCTTCAGTCAAACTCCTCAGTAGTTGTGAGCACCGTGCGCCTGGGCGGCCTCGCCCCGACCCTGAAGCCGGCGGTTAGCACCGTGCGCCTGGGCGGCCTCGCCCCGACCCTGAAGCCGGCGGCCAGCACCGTGCGCCTGGGCGGCCTCGCCCCGACCCTGAAGCCGGCGGTCAGCACTGTGCGCCTGGGCGGCCTCGCCCCGAGCCTGAAGCCGGCGGTCAGCACCGTTCGCCTGGGCGGCCTCGCCCCGACCCTGAAGCCGGCTCGCTGATCTCAAATCAGCGTCAGACTTCGGCCAGAAGTGTTGGACCGGCGCTTTGCGCCGGTCCAAGTTGTTTCTGCCGTTGGGGAGGAACTCTTTGAGCACGATCGTCATGCCCGTAGCGACAGCGGCGCCTGAACTGACCAAGACGCCGCTGGTCACCTTCCACCGCTTCACAGCAGGTGCCCGCCTGCCGGAAAGAGCCGACCGGTCCGCCGCCGGCTCGTTGCCAACCCGTGCCTTCCGCTACTGTGTTCCATCGACCAGCGCCGCAGCCTACGGCTACTATGTGTTCCCTCCAATCGGGTTCAGCGTGATCTGGGACGGCCACGAGATCATGTGGACATGGGATGGCGCCGCCGATTGGCTGCCGCTCACCAACACCCAGTTCCCCGGCTTCGATGAGGAGTTCCGCGCTGCGGCGCCCGAGGCGATTCAGGAGTGGGGGCCGCCTTTCCTTGCGGCGTTGCAGGAGCCTGGCCTGCTGCAGGTCTGGACCGGCCTCGTCGCTCGCACTGCGCCTGGCTGGAGTCTGCTTGTGCGCGCGCCGGCGAACCTGCCACGCAGCGGCGCCTACGAACTGTTTGAGGGCATCATCGAGACCGATCACTGGTTCGGTCCGCTGATCACTAACATGCGGCTGACCAAGACCGACGTGCCGATCGACTTCCGGGCCGACTTTCCGCTGCTGCAGGTCCAGCCGATCCCGCGTCACGTATACGACGACGCGGCGCTGAACAATTTCGCCATCGTGCCGGACCTCAGCCAGCTCCGTCAGGAGGATTGGGACTCCTACTATCAGACCGTCGTGCGTCCGCACCTTCAGGAGCATCGGCTGCGCGGGCAGTATGCGTCAGCGGCTCGCAAGCGGCGCGCCGCGGAGACCGGTGACAAGAGCGACAGCTCAGACGAGTGATCTACACTACGTCCGGCGTTTCGTAGCTCTCGACCGCCACTGCGGGTGCCAGAGCGGAGTTGCTGTCACGCTCCGGCACGCCGGCGAGACGCAGGCCTTCAGCGTACACCTCACGGTCCACGCGGCGAACGAAAGCTGTTGTCGCCAGGAACGACTCGATGGTGAAGTCTGGCTCGATCGCGAGGAGCCGGTTGCGCACTGTCGTCTGTTCCTGCGAGCGGCCGGCATGGCCGAGCGCTGCCAGGTACGGCTTGCAAGGTGCGGAGAACGACGAGTTCATCTCGCTGACCGATCGCCCGATCACCACCGCTGACTCATAGTCTCGCTTCATCAGTGCCACGTTGATCAGCGTAGTGTCGTAGATGAACGCGTGCGGATCGAGCGGCGATAGCTTCTTGTAGCGGGTCACGCGACGTTCCGCTTCTTCCCAGTCACCCAGATAGCAGTAAGCGGCGCCGGACAGGTTCCAGGCCATCGCCAGGTTCGGATTGAGCGATAGCGCGCGTTCGTGCAGCGCGAGCGCCTCCTGCAGCCTGCGGTGCAGGAACGCACGCACATGGCCAGCGATTGTCAGTGCGCGCGCGTCGAATGGGTCGAGCACGATGGCGCGTTCTGCCAGAGCGCCAGCTTGTTCCATCGTCGCGCGTGGATCATCCGTCCAGCCCTGGCCGACCAGGAAGACGTGCCAGTAGGCGTACCAGGCATAGGCGGAGGCGTAGTCCGGTTCCAACGCGATGGCATGCGCGAGATGCTCGCCTGCAAGCATGAACTGGCTGTGCTCCATGCGCCCGAGCAATGGAATGGCGCGCAGCATCAGATCGTAGGCGGTGGAATCGATCGGCGGGCGGGTGGCGCTGCGTTGCGCCTCGATCAGCAGGATCTCCGGGTCGATCTGCGCGACCACTTCGGATGCGATCTCGTCCTGGAGCGACAGCAGATCGTTGGACTGGCGGTCGAAGCGGCGGGCCCACACCACCTGGCTGCCGGCGCGCAGATCGAGCAGGCGCACGGTGATGCGCAGCCGGTTGCGTACGCGCTGGATCGAGCCGTCCACCAGGAAGTCGATGCCGAATGTGCGGCGGATCGCGGTCTCGTCGCGCGATTCGGCGGCGAACCGGCTGAGCGAGCTGGATGACACGACGAACATCCAGCGGAAGCGGGCGAGCGCGGTGGTGATCTCCTCGGCGAGGCCGGGGGCGAGATGCGCCTCTTCCTCGTTCACGCCGACAAGCTGCATCGGCATGACACCGACATGTGCGCCGCCGCGAGCGTTGCGCAGGTCCTGCTTGGGTTCCAGGACCGCCACGGGTTCGTCGATTGGCTCGGGGATCGGCGGCGCCGCGCGGTTCGCGGCGTCGGCCGATGAGGCTTGCTCAGGCTGCGGCTGCGATTGCGGGCGCACCGGAATGCGGCTGCCATAGGGGCCGCGAATCTCCGCCAGCAGCTTCTGCGTCTCCTGCGACGGCGCGGCATCGAGCAGATCCGCCAACACGGCACGGCAGCGGTCGTAGGCCTGGATCGCCATGCCGCGTTCGCCGCGGGCGGCATGGGCGCGCATCAGCGCCCGCCAGGCGCCCTCATGCGCGCGGTCGATCTGCAACAGGCGCTGGGCGGCGGGGATGGCGGCTTCCGGCTCGGCCGAGTCGCGCAACAGCGCCTCGGCCACATTGCGGGCGCGATCGCGCAGCCGCTCGCGTTCCGTGGTCAGCCAGGCGTCGAACGTGGGGTCGATGCCGTCCAGATCCTCCAGCAGGTCGCCGTCCAGCAGGGACAGCGAGGCGGGCTGGTCGGTGGTGGCGCGCATTACCTCCTCGACGTCCACCCAGACGATGCCGGGCTTCAGCGAGAGGTGGTCGCGGGTGACCTGGATGATCTCGGCGCCGGCGGGGGCCAATGTTTCCAGGAGCCGATGAATTTCCTGCCGCAGCGAGGCCCTGGCTTGCTCCTCCGGGCGGCGGCTCCATAATAATTCCGCCAGCCGGCCGCGCAGCGCGGGGCGTGGATTGGACAGGGCGATGACGGCGAGCAGCGCTCGGGTCTTGCGCCCGGCGGGGAGAACGTTCTCGCTGGTGATCGTCCAGGCTTCCATCTGGCCGATCAGACGCAAGCGGAGCACCACCTGCCCCGAGGGGCTGGGCGGCGTGACGTTGGGAGTGGGCCGGGTGGTGGTGCCTGCCATCATCGCGTCATCGTCGCTGCTGTCTCATCTGTATCGCAAATTGGATAAGCACGCCAAGACTTATAATCTCGTTTCATATCGCGGCTTCGGCGAAAATTTGACGCAGATCCTGGTTCCAGGGGCCGTGGAAGCGGTCCAGCCAGTGCTCCGCCTGGGTTGGACTACCTTCCACGATCGATTGGAGGGGACTCAGATAGACCGATTCATCGTGACCGGCGGTATCAAAGCGGGCCCGCGCTACGAGACCGTCACGCGCGATTGCCACAAGATCCCGTGATAATTCCCGCAGCGTACCGTCCCGCCAGGGCAGGTTCGCCGCCAGCCCCTCGCGCGGGACGGCGGCACGCAGGGCCACCGCGTCGGCCCAGCCGGCGCCGCGAAGCAATGCCTCGGCGGCGGCCAGCGCTGCATTGTCGTACAGCAGGCCGACCCATAGGGCTGACTGCGCCAGCATCATTCCGGCGCTGCCGGCGTCGGCGCCGCGCATCTCCAGGAAGCGTTTCAGGCGGACATCGGTGAACACCGTGGTCATGTGGTCGGCGAAGTCGCCGACCGTGGCCTGAATGCCCGCCAGGCTGGGCAGGCGGCCCTGCATGAAGTCGCGGAAGCCGCTGCCGGCCACGTCGATATACTCGCCATCGCGATAGACGAAGTACATGGGCACCTCGTCGATCAGCCACCCGGCGTAGCGTTCGAAACCGAACCCGTCCTCGAACATCACCGGCGGAATGCCGGAGCGCGCGTTGTCGGTGTCGGTCCAGACATGCGCGCGGTAGGAGAGGAAGCCGTTCGGCCGGCCCTCGGTGAATGGCGAGTTGGCGAACAGCGCGGTGGCCAGCGGCTGCAGCAGCAGCGACAGGCGCAGCTTGCGCACCATGTCGGCTTCCGCGCCGTAGTCCAGGTTCACCTGCACCGTGCAGGTGCGGGTCATCATATCGAGGCCCATCGTGCCGACCAGCGGCATGTAGCGGCGCATGATGGCGTAGCGGCTCTTCGGCATCCACGGCATCTCGGCCCGGGTCGCCATGGGGTGGAAGCCGAGCGGCGCGAAGCCCATGCGCAGGTCGCGCGCCACGCTGCGCACCTGGTCGAAATGGGTTGCCAACTCGTCGCGCGTGTCGTGCAGCGTTGCTACCGGCGCACCGGACAGTTCGAGCTGTCCGGCAGGCTCGAGGGAGATCGCTGCGCCGCCCTGCTTCAGGCCGATGGTGTGGCCGTGGTCGTCGATCGGTGTCGCATCGTAGCGCTGCATGCCGGCCAGCATGTCGCGGATCGACGCGGGATGGCCGTCGGCCGGTTCGTACGGCGGCGTCTTCAGGTCGTTGTCACGAAACCCGAATTTCTCATGCTCTGTGCCGATGCGCCACTGATCGCGAGGCTTGCTGCCGGCGGCGATGTAATCGGCAAGCTGGCGAACCGACGTGATCGGAGTCGCGTCGGTGTCTCCGGGGTTGGACATGTTCTTCCCAGGCGTCTCGGGTTCGTCGAACAGCAAGTTAGCCGGACAGTGGTGCCTGCAACAATGCCAGTCCGGCGAGGCAGGCGGTCTCGGCCCGGAGGATGCGCGGGCCGAGGCTCACTGGGGTTACAAGGGGATGGCGGCGGAGCGCTTCAACCTCCGCCGGGGTGAAACCGCCTTCCGGGCCGATGAGCAGTGCGGCGGGGCTTTGGGCGGGCCGAAGGTGCGGGGCGGCTTCGCGTTCGATGGCAGAGAACAAGCGGCGTTCCGCGGGCCAGGTGGCGAGCAGGTCGGCGAGCTTCGTCGCGGGATGCAGCGCGGGAATGGTCAGGCGCTCGCATTGCTCGGCGGCTTCAATAGCGATCGCGGCGAGGCGCGAGTCGTTCAGGCGGCCGGTGTTGGTGTGCTCCGTGATGACGGGGAGCAATGCAGCGGCGCCGAGTTCGGTCGCCTTCTGTATGACGAGATCGGTGGCGTCGCGCTTCAACAGGGCGAAGGCAAGCCAGATGTCGGCCTCGGGCGCTTGCGGGCGAAGCTGCGATTCGACGGTGAATTCGGCCTCCCCGCGGCGGAGGGTGGCGATGCGCGCGGCCCACTCGCCGTCGCGGCCATTGAAGAGGTGGACCAGGCTGCCGGCGTCGCGGCGCACGACGCGCCCGAGGTAGTGCGCCTGCATGCCGCTGCCGGCGACGCGGGCACCGAGGGTGAGGGGCGCGGTGACGAACAGGCGGGGGATGGTGGTCATGCGAGTGGTGAGGCCGCAGGGTGACCGGTGGGCGAAGCGGGGTGGTCGTTGGGCGGCGCCTGTGTGGTGCGCGGCTGCGGTACTTGTAACGCGGAGCACCGCTGAGAACCGCGGAGCACCGCGGAGGTTTTCGCTCCGGCCGAGTGACGCACACCACACGCGCACCGCGTTAAACCCGTCTCTGGGGTTCTTCGCGGTTCTCCGTGGTTGCGCGCGTCGATCAATGGGACCCTGCCAACCGCATCGCCGTCGCGGGGCGATCGCAGGGTCCGGGTAACGCGGCCGCAGCACGCCGCGGGGGATCGGCAGGTTCCTCGGTTCACGCCCTCGACATGGCGGCGATCCGCGGCGGCGGCAAGCGCCGTCGCGGCGCGAGCGATGCAGTCTCCCCCTTGAGGGGGAGGGGGAGACTACGCAATCATCGCACGTCAGGCCGAGCGTGCCACTCCTGTTGCCGTGGCTCCCGATGCGCGCTCCAGCCCGAGGTCCGGCAGGTGCAGCTCCGCCTCCCGCGTTTCAGGCCCCAGCAGCACGCCAGTGACCATCAGGATTCCGGCAAGGCCCAGCAACACGATCGGCGTGTAGAGGTAGGGCATGAAGTGCGCGAGCCAGAGCACGTAGATGCCGGAGAATGACGGGATCACCACGGCCAGGCTGTAGCCGATGCCGTAGCCGCTCGCGCGCACATGGGTGGGGAAGCGCTCGCAGATATACACGGTGACGACGCCCCACGGCGAGATCGCCAGGATGTGGAAGATACCCGCGATGACGCAGGTCATCAGCGGCGAGCCGCCGGACAGCGCGTTGCTGATCAGCGTATAGTAAAGCGCCGGTCCGGCCAGAAGGACGGCGCATGATGCGATCAGGATGGCGGGGCGGCGGCCGATCATCTGGCTCAACAGGCCGTAGCCGACGAAGGCGAAGAACAAGCCGATGCTGGCGAACAGGAAGGTGTTCGACGTCATCTCGCTGGATACATGCAACTGCTGGATCATGATGCTGGGCAGCAGCGTGGATGGCTGACCGACCAGCCAGAAGCCGCTCATCATCAGGAAGATCTGACCGAGCGTGCGCAGATGCCGACCGGACAGCACGGCCTTCAAAGGCGCGGCGTGCTTTTCCGAAGACTCCCAAAGCGGCGATTCAGGCACCGTGCGATAATACAGCAGGAAGGCGAACGCGATCAGGAAGCCGATCACGAATGGAATGCGCCAGCCCCAGGCGTAGTATTGTTCCTTCGTGGTGATGGCCAGCATGATGGTGGTGACGACGGTGGTCATGCAGAAGCCGAGCGGGAACGCGCCCTGGATCAGGCCGCCGACGAAGCCTCGGCGATCCTTCGGCACCATCTCCAGCGCCAGCGTGTTGTTCGACGTGTATTCGCCGCCCATGAAGATGCCGCCGACGAAGCGGATCGCGATCAGCAGGCCGAGCGACCAGACACCGACGCTGGCGTCGCTGGGCAGGAAGGCGATCAGCAGCGTGAAGAAGCCGAAGCCGGCGATGCTGATCATGGTGGTGCGGCGCCGGCCGATCTTGTCGGCCCAATGGCCGAAGACGATGGCGCCGCAGGGGCGGCCGAGCAGCGTGGCGACGATCGTGAAGTAGTAGATCGTGGTCGTGGCTGTTGGGCTGAGGTTCTTCGGCTCGAAGTAGGTCATGACCGGCGCCAGCACGAGCGCCGGCAGGTAGATGTCGAAGAAGTCGACAGCGAAGCCGACGAAGCCGGCGAAGATCGCTTTCCTTGCTGCCGGCGGCAAAGCTTCGCTGGAGTACAATCCTGATTTCATGGCGCATCTCCCGAACGGCCAGGGTTACTGTCCCTTTTGTGGAAGCGTAGCACCGAGTGGAAGACGGACACAAACATTCCGTAAGAAATGGCAAGTATGCTGCCATGAGCGTGTTGTCGTTTTATTACGGATTGCCACCGACCGACCGGGCCGCTGCGCGAATCCTGTGGCCTCGATGCCGCCCGCCCGTCATGGCCGGGCTTGACCCCATGTGCATCAGGATAAGGTGTGTGCAGATACGGAATTTCCATGTGTCATGGCCGGCCTTCGCCGGCCATGACACAGAAGCATCGGCATCTCCGCCTGCCCGCTTATCCTGACGCACATGGGGCTTGACCCGGCCATGACGCGTAGGAGACATGGCCACCGCTTCGTCCGGCGTCGGTCCGCCAGTCGGTGGCAACTCGCGAGGACGGACGCGTGGTTACTCCGCGGCGGTGGCCATCTCCTTCGCGTGCATAGAGGCGATCTTCGCCTGCGCACGCGCCCGACGGTCGTCGAACTTGGCCAGACGGCGCTGCGGGTTCGGGTGCACGACGTTGTTCTCCGCGCCCGGGTTCATCTGCGAACCCGCCCAGCCATGCGCGGCGATGTCGAAGATGATGCCCGACAGGTCGGTGTGCTTCACTTCGTAGCCGTCCGGATTGTTCGGATCGCCCATGATCCAGGTCGCGCCGGCGTTGCGCGCGATCTTGCCTTGCTCCACCACGTCATCGACCCAGAAGCCGATGTGATGGATGCCGACGAAATCCTTGCCGGTGCCCTGCGCGGCCTCGTCGCTCTTGAAATGCAGGATCGCCAGGTTCACGACGCCATCGGTCAGGAACACGCCCTCGGCCAGCGGGCCGTCGAGCTCGGTCACTTCCTGCAGGCCCACGGCCTGCTTGTAGAATTCAGCGGTCTCCCACGGGTCCTCGACGCTCAGCGCGACGTGACGGATCCGGCCTTTGGTCTGCGCGGTCATGGACAACTCCCTACTTTGTCTGGCCTCTGACCCGGCAGTTTAGCTGGAAATCGGCCAAAGGCCAGGGTTGGTGCGGCCAAACCTGGTGCGCAACCCGAAAAGGCCGATTAAGGTGCCCTGGGAGAGCTACCAACGGGAGACGATCAGATGACCAACCGAGTGGGCCGTCGCGCCCTGACCGGCGTTGCCGCGCTGCTGCCCGCCAGCGCGCTTATTGGCAGCGCCCGGGCGCAGACAGCCGATGAGAGCACTTTCGACCGCATCCGCCGTACCAAGACGCTGCGCGTCGCCGGCCTGCCGGGCGCGCTGCCGTACTTCGATAAGGACCTCGTGAGCGGCAAGTTCTCCGGCGCCTGCGTCGATATGGCCAACGACATCGCCAAGGTGTTCGACGCGCAGGTCACCTATCTCGATGCCACCTACGGCACATCCGTGCTCGACCTGCAATCCAACAAGGTCGATCTGGCGTTCGCGTTGAACCCGACGCCGGTGCGTGCCTTGTCCATCGGCTTCACCCATGCGGTGATCATCCACCCCTTCGGCTGCCTGGCGAAACAGGGGATGAACCCGAAAACCTGGGACGATCTCAACAAGCCGGACGTGCGCATCTGTTTCGACATCGGCTCGCTGCATGAAACCGCGGCGCGGCGCTATTGCCCGAAGGCACAGCTCACCGGCTACCAGACCACCGACCAGTGCCTGCTGGCGCTGCAATCCGGCCGCGAGGACGTGGAGATTCTTGCGGCCTTGCTGGGCCTGGCAGCGGTGGGGAAGAATCCGTCGCTCGGCCCGTACCACCTGCTGGGCAATCCGACCGTGGCGCTGCCAAGCTGCCTCGGCATTCAGTTCGAACCCAATTCGCGCTTCGAGGTCGTGCTGAACGCGTGGGTCGACTTCAACCGTGGCACCGGGCAGATCCGCGAGTGGCTGCTGGACGGCCTGGCGAAGTTCGGTGTGAAGCGCGATCAGGTGCCGTCCGAGCTGAGCTTCTAGGCAGCGGTTGGGATCGGTGGCCCACGACCGCGACATTCTGTCATTGCGAGGCCGCTTGGCCGAAGCAATCTCGTTCCCGACGATCTGCCGGCGGCTCGTCAGAAACGAGATTGCTTCGGCCAAGCGACCTCGCAATGACAGAATGCCGCGGTCTCATCCAATGCGGGTCGGCCCATCGGCCGGTGGCAGCTCGCAATGACAGGAAGCCGCGGCCGCCGATCACCGACCCCCGCACCCTGATATGCATTACCACTGGGACTTCGTATTCCTCGAACGCTACATCCCGCTGCTGTGGCGCGGCGTGCTGGTCACGCTCGGCTACACGGTGGGCAGCGTGGTACTCGGGCTGATCATTGGCCTGCTGGTCGGCCTGGGCCGCCTGTCGAAATCGAAACTGCTGAACCTGCCGCTGATCGCGTATATTGAGGCGTTCCGCTGCACCCCGCTGCTGGTGCAGCTCATCTGGTTCTACTACGCGCTGCCGGTGCTGCTGGGCATCCAGATTCCCGCGATCACCGCTGCGACCATGACGCTGTCGCTGTACACCGGCGCGTTCTACGCCGAGATCTTCCGCGGCGGCATCATCTCCATCGAGCGCGGGCAATGGGATGCGGCGCGCGCGCTCGGGCTGCGGCCGTGGCCGATGATGCGGCGGGTGATTCTGCCGCAGGCGGTGCGGCGCATGATCCCGCCCTTCGTCAACCAGTCCATCACCCAGCTCAAGAACACGTCGCTGGTATCCGTCATCGCCGTGCCGGACCTGCTGTATAATGGCGGGCTGATCACCGCGGACACCTATCGTCCGCTGGAAGTCTATACCGTGGTGGCGATCATCTATTTCGCCATGTTGTTTCCCAGCACGCTGCTGGCACAGGCTTACGAACGGCATCTGACCAAGGGGCGGTGAAGGCCGTTCCGTCATCCCCGGCGGAAGCGGGCGCCCGGAGCAGTGTCATTGCGAGTTGGCCACCGGCCCGGTGGCCGCCCCCCTGGATGAAACGGCAGCATTCTGTCATTGCGAGGCCGCTTGGCCGAAGCAATCTCGTTCGTGACGAGCTGCCAGCGGCCCGTCACGAACGGGATTGCTTCGGCCATGCGGCCTCGCAATGACAAGGAGCTCCAGTTTCTTGTTAGACACGTGTCGCGGCCGCGCCGCATGGATCAACGCTTGCGCGGGTCGGCCTTAGGCCCTCCTGCTTTCGCGCGGATGACGCAGCGGCCGCCAGTCACGCGTTGAAATGCTCTTCCGGCGGATCCAGCACCTCAGTCGCCAGGAACAGCAGGTGTTCTGCCGCCACGCGATAGCCTGCGCGGTCGGCATCCTGCGCCAGCGTGAGCAGCCGGTCGGACAGCAACAGTGGGCTGAACGCGGGAGATTCGGCCGGAACGATGCGACTGATGTAGGCCATGGCTTTTTCCCTTCCAGGCTTTTCGATACCCCGGAGCGTGAAGGGAGAAGCGGTTTCGGTCCCTGATCTAAATCAACTCATTCCCGTCAATTCTGCTCATGCATCGGTACGCGGCATTAACTGCTCGGTAAGGGTTGCCCAGTACGACGCGCCCACGGTCAGCACCTCGTCATTGAAGTCGTAGGCCGGATGATGCACCATCGCATCGTTCTTGCCGCGCGCGGCGCCCAGCAGAATGTAGCTGCCCTGTTTTGCTTGCAGCATGAACGCGAAATCCTCACCGCCCATCGTGGGATTGCGCATCGGCCGCACGCGCGCCTCGCCGGCCACAGTGGTGGCGGCACGCAAGGTCAGCTCGGTCGCCGCGGGGTCGTTGACCGTCGCGGGATACGCGCGCTGGAACATCACGTCGGCCCGCGCGCCAAAACTTTGCGCAATTCCGGTGGCCAGGTTGCGCACGCCCGCTTCCAGCTTGTCGCCGACTTCCGGCTTGAACCAGCGCGCCGTGCCTTTCATGTGCACCGTTTCCGGAATCACGTTGTAAGTGTGGCCGCCGCTGATATGGCCGATGCTGATCACGCCGCCTTCCACCGGCTCGATCGTGCGCGACACGATGCTCTGCAGCGCGGTCACGATGTGGCTGGCGATGACGATCGGATCGATACCGAAATGCGGCTGCGCGCCGTGTGTCCCCTTGCCGGTGATGGTGATCTCGATATTGCCGACCGCGGCCATGATCGGCCCGGCGCGCCACAGGAACGTACCCGCGGGCAGCAATGGCCAGTTGTGCATGCCGAACACCATGTCGGCAGGACAACGTTCGAACAAGCCTTCCTTCACCATGATCTCGCCGCCGGCCAGGTTTTCTTCCCCCGGCTGGAAGATCAAATACACCGTGCCGTCGAAGTTGCGTGTCTCTGACAGGTACTTTGCCGCCCCGAGCAGCATGGTGGTGTGGCCGTCGTGGCCGCAGGCGTGCATGAGGCCGGGGGTGCGGCTGGCATAGGGGAGGTTGGTTTCCTCGTGGATCGGCAGCGCGTCCATGTCGGCGCGCAGGCCGATCGCACGGGTCGAATCGCCGCGACCGCGGATCACGCCCACCACGCCGGTCCTGGCGAGGCCGGTGACGATCTCATCCACCCCGAACTCCCGCAGTTTTTCCTGCACCTTGGCGGAGGTACGGGTCTCCTCCAGCGCGAGTTCCGGATGTGCGTGCAGGTCGTGCCGCCACGCGGCCATCTCGTCGTGGAACTCGGCGATGCGGTTGATGATTGGCATTTTTGTTTCCTGGCAGCCCGGATCACGCCTTGTGCGGCCTGGCAAACGTCCGCGCAAGCCCTTCCGCGAGCGGGATCGGATCGAGGCGGAGAGCTTCGCGCATGGGGCCGATGTCGAACGCTTTGTCCTCAAGCAGCCGGCGGATTTCCGCCGATCGGATCGTTGGCACGAACGGCAGGAAGCGCGTCAGCGGGGCCAGCCCGATCAGCGGCGCGGCGGGAAAGCGCACGATGTGCGGCGGCTTCACTCCGGCCGCGGCTGCCACCGCGCGAACGAAATCGGCATACGCAACGGGCACCGGCCCCGCCAGCACCAGGCTGTGCGGTCCGTCCCATTCGCGCGCCAGCGACGCCAGGATGGCGCGCGTCACGTCGTCCTGGTGGACCGGCTGCACCAGGGCCGTGCCGCCTGCGGGCAGCGGCAGCAGCGGCAGAAGACGCAGCAACGCGGCGAGGCGTTGCACGTTGTCCTCGCCCTGCGCGCCGTAGATCATCGTGGGGTGCAGCATGACGCCGGGACGTCCGGACGCGAGAAACGCTGCCTCGCCAGCCAGCACGCCGTTGCCATGCTCGTCCGGCCAGCTTGTGAACTTCCGCGTGCTGCCCAGGAACACGAAGCGCGCTTTCGGCGGCGCCGCGTTGAGGATCGCGGCGGTGTGGCGTGCGTGCGCGGTCGATACGATATCGCTGGCGTCGCGCAGCGCCGTTCGCAGCGCCGTTGGGTCGGTCAGGTCGGCGATGCGAGCTGGCGGTGCGATGCCGGCGGCGGCCCAGCGCGCCGGATTGCGCACGATGGGCATCGGTGTGATGCCGTGCCCCAGCAGCGCGCGACACAATACGGAACCGGAGCGACCCGACGCGCCGATGACATGCGTCACGTTTGTCACGCGTGCGGCCTCGATTCACACCTGATCTGCAGCAGAGTTTTGCCGAATAAGAGCAAAGCGTCCGTCGTTTCTTTTCCCATGTCCGATGTAATACCGCATGCCGGGCCCCATGTGACGGCATAGGCGGAATCCCGCCTGCGCATAAGGGGGAGGGCTCCGCTTCTCCCGGCATGGGAGAAAGTGGGTGAACTTCCTGAATGCCGCGTGGCTGAAGCCGCGCGCTGCCGCCGTCGTTTTTGGTGCTGCACTCACGCTGGCGATCGGCTTTTGGGGACTGGGCTGGCATACCGCAAGCGGTGCGCAGCAAATGGCCAATGCGCAATCCAGGGCCGCGGTGGTTTCCGCGCTGGTACCACTGTGCGTCGCCAAGGCGGAGAAAGATCCCGATGCAGCGCGGCTTGCCAGGCTGCGTGGCGAGACTACCACCTTTGCCCGAACTGAGATCGTTCGTGACTCCGGCTGGGCCACGCTGGCCAACGCCACAAGCGGTCCCAACTATCCGCTGGCCGTGGCATGCTCTGACAGGTTGAAAAGCTTGTAGCGCCGGCATACAAAAGGGCAGCGCCTTGATCCGGGCCGCCGCGTACCTGGTGCCCGCCGATTTTCGTTGGACCATTCAATTGGAGTATCACCAATGAGCCGACCGGAACTTGGTCACAAGTTCGCCTGCGTGGGCTGCGGAGCTCGGTTTTACGACCTGAACCGTTCGCCGGCCATTTGCCCCAAATGCGAGATCCAGCAGCCCGCGGAAAAGCCGCGTGTCGTTCGGGCCGTCGGCGGTGGCGCATCCAGCCGGCGATCAGCTTGGAACAAGCTGCCCCCCGCTGCGCATGAAGAGCCGGAATCCGCCGAGGTTGTGGAAGATGCGGACGCCGACGCGGAGGAAAACGAGCAGGAGGATGAACCGGACAATGATGTGGACGAACTGCCGGACGTCGGAGAATCTGCGTTATAAGGTTATCGTCCGGGTTTATTAGCCGGCACGTACGACCAACCCGTTGATCCATGCGGCGCGACTGCTCCCTGTCATTGCGAGTCCGCTTGGCCGAAGCAATCTCGTTGGAGATGAGCCGCTGCTTGTCGCCAACGATATTGCTTCGGCCAAGCGGCCTCGCAATGACAGAATGGCCCGGGCCATTTTCTTGTTAGGAGCGAAGCGCCGAAGCAATCTCGGTCGTGACGGGCAGCGGCTCATCAGGAACGACATTGCTTCGTCGCTTCGCTCCTCGTAATGACATTGTTCACGACGCCCGACGAGAGCTTGCCCGTACACCTCGCAATGACAGCCATGTTACGCCGTCACGCTCAGTCCGCGCCGATACCGAGCTTGTTGGCCACACTCTGCGGCGGGTCGCGCAGCACCAGGATCGTGCCATCCGTCATGTGGACGGCGGAGCCAGGGCCACGATCCTGCGGATAGATGCGCAGGATCTGGTAGGGATTCAGGAACACTTCACCGCCGTCCTCGACGAGCGAGAATTTCGGAAATCGGATCGCCCCGCTCATCATCTTTTGCCTTCGGTTGCGGCCTGAACATGGGTCGGCGCACCACGCGGTGCAATGGAAGCAACGCGACCGGTCACCGGTGATCTTGCAGCCAGTGCCCCGGACGTGTGCATAGTCCGCCGCCTCCCTGCCCGCGACCGAATGGAGAGCCGCCATGCGTTTCCTTATCCTGGCGCTGCTGATCTTCACCACGCCCGCCCTGGCCGCCGACCTGACGTTGAAGCGGGTGATGCTGTCCTCGGCCGGCGTCGGTTATTTCGAATATGAAGCCAACGTCGATGGCCCCGCCACGCTCCGTCTGAACGTGCCGCTGGCGGAAGTGGACGACGTGCTGAACTCGCTGGTGGTGTTCGACAGCGCCGGCGGCGTCGGCACGATCGAGCTGCCCGGCCGCGACAACACATACGCCGCGTTCGGCGCATTGCCGTTCGGGCCAGAGGGCCTGCGCTCGCCGATCGCCTATCTCAACGACCTGCGCGGGGTGGAGATCACCGTGCAGGGGCCGCAGCCGATGACCGGCCGCATCATGGGTGCGGAACGGTTCAACGAGACAATTCCCGGCGCGACCGGCCAGCCGCCGATGATTGTGCCGCGCACTCGCGTCACGCTGATGAGTCCCCAGGGGCTGCGGCAGTTCGTGCTGGAGGATGCGGCAAGCGTGCAGGTCGCCAACCCGGCGCTGCGGGCCGACATAGACCATGCGCTGGAAGCGGCGCGCGCGCAGGCGAGCCAGACGATGCGTCCTATCACGCTGCACAGCAGCGGCACCGGGCCGCGCACGGTGCGCGTCGGCTACGTCGTGGCGGCGCCGTTGTGGAAGGCGACGTATCGCCTGGTGCTGCCGGCGAAGCCCGGCGACAAGGCGCGGCTGCAAGGCTGGGCGGTGCTGGAGAACGAGTCGGGCGCCGACTGGAACGGCGTCGCGCTGACCTTGCAATACGGCAATCCGGTGACGTTCCGCCAGGCGATCTATCGCAGCTATTACGTGCAGCGGCCGGAGGTACCGGTGGAGGTGCTGGGTCACATATTGCCGGGCGTGGACACCGGCGCCCGGCCGTTCAACGGGGCGATGAACCGCAGCCTGCCCGGCGGCTTCGCGGGCATGGCCGCACCGGTGCCGATGGCGGCGATGGCCGCCGCCGCGCCGCCGGTTCTGGCCCAGCCGACCAACACGGTGACCGCGACCGAAGGCGCCGAGGATACCGTGTTTCAGATTCCCACTCCGGTGGCGCTGCCGGCCGGTCATACCGCGAGCGTGCCGATCATCGACCGGTCGGTGCCCGCCGATCGGGTCGATGTCGCGACCGGCAATGACACGCATCCGCTGTCCGCGGTGCAGATCGGCAACGATACCGGCAGCAGCCTGCCGGCCGGGGTGCTGGCGTTATACGATTCGGCCGGGCCGGTGGCATTTGCGGGCGACGCGCGGCTGGGTGGCCTGCCGGTCGGCGAGACCAGGCTGCTGTCGTTCGCGCAGGACCTGCGCACGACAGTCGAGCGTCAGGTCAGCGCGCAGACCACGCTTGCCGCGCTGACCGCGGCACAGGGCGTGCTGCACATGACGATGCGGCAGCGCGAAGTGCAGCACATCGCGCTGATCGCGCCGCCGCGGGAAGCGCGCCGCGTGCTGGTGGAAATTGCGAAGGAGGGCGATCGGATGCTCACGATCGAAGGCGGTCCGGTAGCGGGGACACAGCAGACCGCGACGGCTTGGCGCATCCCCGTATCGCTGAAAGCAGGGGAGACACGGCATCTGGTGGTCTATGTGGATCGCCTGGAACATGAAGATACCGCGCTGCTCGCCAACGACGCCGCGGTGGTGGTGAGCGTGCTGGCGGACGACACGCTGTCGTCGTCGGCGCGCGCCGCGTTGCAGAAGATCGAGGCGCTGCGGCAGGACGAGGCGACAAAGCGTGCGGCCGTGGCCACGCTGCAAGCGCAACTGGCCGCGGTAGAGCAAGACGAGGATCGCATTCGCAAGAATCTCGCGGTGGTGGCGGCGAACGACGCGTTGCATGCCCGGCTGACGCACGAGCTGGACGCGGACGAGACGCGCATCGGGCAATTGAACGTTTCGTTGGTGGATGCACGCGCGGCGGCGGACAGGTCGCATCAGGCGCTGGCCGCGGCGGTGCAAAGTTTGCGGATTTGAGCGAGAAAGGGCGATGTCATCGACATCGACCATCGATGCCGGCCCTCTGTCATTGCGAGGCCGCTTGGCCGAAGCAATCTCCCGCGGGAGATTGCTTCGGCCAAGCGGCCTCGCAATGACAATGGAAACGGCGGGCTGAGGCCTCGGTGTGTCGGACGCCCGCATACCAAAGGATGATCGGCATGAGCGGTGATGCACTGGTCGAAGCAATCGTCGGCATAGTCGGGCCGATGCTCGATGCGTTGGACCGCCTGGAATTCATCGCGCGGCATCTGCATCCGCCGGATATAGCGTCGCTGATGGAAGTGCTCGAAGACTCCGATGCAACGCTGCGCACGGCGCGCGAGACGGTCACCGCCGCGGCATGGCCGGAGCACCTGATCCCGTTCCGCGACCAGATCGACCTCGCCGCGGGCCTGACACTGCGTGCGTGCGACGGGCTGCGCGAGGCCGCGGTCTCCGGTGGGCTGCGAGCAGCGATGCGGGCGCTGCGCAATGTAGGCCGCGCGACCGAGGCGCTGTATCCACTGGCATCGTCACTGCCCTCCGTCAGCCGCTTCTTCCTCGAACCAGACCAGCGCGACGACGCCGATTTGCTCGAGCGCGTTGCCGCGGGGGCGGAGCGGACGGACGTGCGGGTGGGCGTGCTGCACGCAAACAACACGACGGACGAACGTGGCGGGTTCTCGGTGTATGTTCCGGAGGATTACGATCCCGCGCGCGCGTATCCGCTGGTCATGGCACTGCATGGCGGCTCCGGCCACGGCCGCTTGTTCCTGTGGACCTGGGTGCGCGAGGCACGCAGCCGCGGCGTTATCCTGGTCGCGCCCACCGCCACCGGCGATACATGGTCGCTGATGCAGCCGGAGATCGACGCGGCCCACCTCGTTCGTGTGCTGGAACATGTCGCTGGGACCTTGCGGGTGGACCGCTCGCGCCTGCTGCTGACGGGCATGAGCGACGGCGGCACGTTCACGCTGCTGAGCGGCCTCGGCGAGGCCTCACCCTTCACCCATCTGGGGCCGATCGCCGCGAGCTTCCATCCGATGTTCGTGACGATGACGCCGCCGCAGCGTCTGCTGGGCCTGCCGATCTATCTGGTGCATGGGGCGCTGGACTGGATGTTTCCGGTGTCGGTCGCGCGCACGGCGTACGGCGCGCTGGACGGGGCGGGCGCGAAGGTCGTGTACCGCGAGATCGCCGACCTGTCGCACGCGTATCCGCGCGAGGAGAATGCGTCGATGCTGACCTGGTTCCTGGGCGAGCGGTGAGGCAAACAGCCGCCGCGTCACTGCGCCGCGGTTCGCGTGGCACCGGCAACCGTGTCATTGCGAGAAGCGCAGCGACGAAGCAACCTCGTTCGTGATGAGCCGCTGCTCGTGCCGACCGAGGTTGCTTCGGCGATGCGCTCCTAACAAGAAACTGGGGCCCTCTGTCATTGCGAGGCCGCTTGGCCGAAGCAATCTCCCCGGGAGATTGCTTCGGCCAAGCGGCCTCGCAATGACAGAAAGTCGGCGTTTCATCCAGGGCGGGTCGGCCGCCGCCGGCCGGTGGCCAACTCGCAATGACGAGGTCGCAATGACGAGGTCGCACCACCCTGCATGGATTCAACATTTCGGGATTGGCATTACTTCGGAACAACGCCTTTGGCTCCGAGCACGACCGCAAAATCCCGATCGAACGTTGCGATGTGCCGGCATCGGGCACGCTCGGCGTCGTGCTGGATAATGCCGTCGGCGAAGTCGCTACCATCGCGGAGCACGGCCAGGCCCATCTCGGCAGCGGGCCGATCCACCACAACGTTGCGGCTTTCGATAACATCCCGAATGCTGTCTGCGATGTCGCCCACGCTCAGGCGATAGGCGCACCGCAGCACCCAGACCAGTTCGCAAAGCACGATGCTGGAAATCGCGATGGTCTCGCCGCTTTCGATCAGCCGCGCCGCGGCCTTTGCCTGCGCAAGATCGTCCCACGTTAGGTAGCGCACCAGAATGTTGGTATCGATGGCGACCGTCATCGGCCGCGGCCGGCCTCGATCGCTTCCTGCATCTCCCGCAAGGATACCGGCTGCTGCCCTGCCCGGCGGAGCCGTCCACGCAGGCTGCGCAGGTCGTGTCCGCTGGCGGCGGGAGCCAACTCGACGCGGCCATCGCGCAACATAGCGACCGCCACCTTGTCGCCCGGCTTCAGGCCGAGATGGTCCAGCAGGGCTTGCCGCAAGGTGACCTGGCCCTTCGACGTGATGGTCAGTTCGATCGTCACGACCGTCCCCGGTAAGGCAGTGTGTGCCTTGATCTGGCGCGCGCGACCCAAGCGGTCAAGTGGGCACGGTGAAGGGCCGCTATATCGCGATCCCCGCCGCCGCCAGCGCCCTCAGGAAATTCGGCTCCGGCGGCGGCAGCGGCGGCAGATCCCAACTGCCGGTGCCGATCGGCCGGATCTCGCGATCCACCGGCACTTCCACCAGGTACGGCCGCCCCGACGCGATTGCCGCCTTCAGCGCGTCCTCCACTTCGTCCGCGCGCGTGACCGTATGCGACGCGACGCCGAAGCTTTTCGCCAGCATGGCGAAGTCCGGGCTGTACAACGCGCCCGTGCGATCCGTATGGAACCCGGTGACCAGCTCGCGTCCGCCGAACATGCCGTGCTGGATGTCGCGGATCGAGCAATACCCGTAGTTGTTCCACACCACCCACACCACCGGGATGTCGTATTCCGCCGCCGTCGCCAGCGCGTGCGGCGTCATCAGGAACGACCCGTCGCCGACCACCGCGACGCACGGCCGGTCCGGCGCCGCCAGCTTCGCGCCCAGGATGCCGGACGTGGCGAACCCCATCGCCGCGAACCCCCAGGAATGGATCAGGTGCCGCGGCCGCAGCGTGTCGAACAACTGGATGATCCAGTTGTGGTGCACGCCCACGTCGGACGCGATGATCGCGTTGTCGGGCAGGGCCCGCGACAGCGCGCGCATCAGCCGCTCCGGCCGCAGCGGCACCGCGTCGGACTCCGCCAGCCGGCCCTGATAATCGGCCCACACCGCGCGACCGCGCCGCAGCCGGTCCAGCCATGCGCCGCCCTCGCGCACACCGCCGCCCAGGCGAGATCGCGCCGTCGCCGTCAGCCACGCCAGGCTCGCCTTCGCGTCGCCAAGGATCGCGTGCTCTGCCGGATAGTTCCGCCCCAGTTCCGCCGGATCGATGTCGATCTGTACCAGCCGCGACGGCGGGATCGACAGTGTGTAGCCGTCCAGCCAGGCGCTGGTGGCGCGGTCGTCGAACGAGAACCCCAGCGACAGGATCACGTCGGCGTGCTTCGTCGCGTCGTTGGCGGCGTAGCTGCCGTTGCGGCCGATCGCGCCGAACGCCAGAGGATGGCGGTCGCTGATCGCACCCTTGCCGTTCGGGCTGGTCACCACGGGGATCGCCATCGTCTTGGCGAACGCGGCCAGTTCCGGCGCGGCTTCCGCCAGCAGCGCGCCCTGGCCGGCGATGATCACCGGGCGCTCCGCCGCCAGCAGCATATCCAGCGCCGCGGACAGCGCCTCCGGATCGCCCGGCGTGTGGTTCGCCGCCCGGCGGGACGCGACAGGCGGGGTCACCGCCGCCTCCTCCACGAATACGTTCAGCGGCACGTCGAGGTTCACCGGCCCGGGCCGCCCCGCCAGCATCAGGTCCCACGCCTGGCGCACTGCCAGCGGCACCATGTCGGTACGCGTCGGCTGGAAACTGCGCTTCACATACGGGCGGATCACCGACGGGAAATCGCCCTGGAAATAGCGGCCCGTCTCCTGGAACGGCTGGCGGTTGAACTGGCTGGTCGGCACGTTGCCGGTGATGGCGAAGAATGCGCTGCTGTCCATCATCGCCGCCGCCAGCGCCACCACAAGGTTCGCCGAGCCGGGCCCGCAGGACGTGAACGTCGCCACCGGCTCGTGCCGCACCTTGAAATACGCGTCCGCCATATGCCCGGCGGCTTGCTCGTGATGCACCGAGATGGTGCGGATGCGGTTCTGCGCCTTGAACGCCGCATCCAGGAAACCGACGTTGCCGTGCCCGCACAGCCCGAATAAGTAGGGCACGTTCTGCCGGATCAGGAAATCGACGATGATGTCGGCGCCGTTCATCTGGACGGTATCGGGCATGGGCGGTGCCTTCTGCTGACGGTGGTTGGGCGGGCCTGCTTGTCTCACAGCCGGGGCCAGCCGCCCATCCCATCGAATTCCCCATCCCATCGAATTCCCCATCCCATCGAATTCCTTGAGCCGCTCCCCCACCCGCGGGCTATAATCCACCCGGAAGCCGCGCCCCGCGCGCGTCCCAATCCCGGCCGCAAAACCCGGCCCGCACTCCGAGCCAGGGACCCGAACCCCGTGACCGAACTGCACTGGCTGCCCACTGTTCCCGACTGGCGTACCCGCCTGCGGGCCTTCGCCGCGGCCCCCGCCTGGGATGCGGCGGTGGCGCTTGCCAACGCCAACCTGAATTTCGTGCTGACCAACGCGCTGGACGAGACCGTCCGCCGCGCCTTCCCCTCGCGTCCGGACAGCATAACCACCAAGCCGGTTCGCCTGGCGGTGCTGGGCTCCGCCACGCTAACCCACCTGCTGCCGGCGATCCGCGTCGCCGGCCTGCGCCGGAACATCTGGATCGACACCTACGAGAGCGATTTCGGCCAGTACTGGCAGGAGCTGTCGGACCCCGAATCCACCCTGCACGAATTCAAGCCGACCACGGTGCTGCTGTCGCTCGACGCCTACGACCTGACAGCCGGTGTGACGGCCGGCCTGGACGCGGCCGGCGCCAACGCCGCGTTGCAGGAGGTGACCGACCGCATCCGCGCCACCTGGCGTCAGGCCCGCGAGGCTTTCCACTGCCCCGTCATCCAGCAGGCCGCGCTGCCGGTACACCTGCCCGTTCTGGGCGGCAACGAACACCGGCTATCCGGTTCGCGCGCCGCCTTCATCACCCGGCTGAACCAGTCGCTGCGCGCGATGGCGGACGAGGACGGCGTCGATCTGCTGGCGCTGGACGAACGCGCCGCGCGCGACGGCATCGCCCGCTGGCACGATACCGCGCTGTGGCACCGTTCCAAGCAGGAGATCGCGCCCCCCGCCGCGCCGCTGTACGGCGATCTCGTCGGCCGGCTGCTCGCCGCCAAGCAGGGCCGCTCGTTCAAATGCCTGGTCATGGACCTGGACAACACGATGTGGGGCGGCGTGATCGGCGACGACGGCATGGAGGGCATCGTGCTCGGCCAGGGCAGCGCGCTGGGCGAAGCCTACGTCGCGTTCCAGGATTACGTGCGCGAGCAATCGCGGCGCGGCGTGATCCTGGCGGTGTGTTCCAAGAACGACGAAGCGAACGCGCTGGAGCCATTCGAGAAGCACCCCGACATGGTGCTGAAGCGGCCCGACATCTCCAGCTTCGTCGCCAACTGGTCCGACAAGGCCGGCAACATCCGCGCCATCGCCGAGGAACTGAACATCGGCATCGATTCCCTTGTGTTCATCGACGACAACCCATTCGAGCGTAACCTGGTGCGCCAGGAACTGCCGATGGTCGCGGTGCCGGAAGTGTCCGACGACCCGACCTATTATCCGCTGGCGATCGCCGACGCGGGATACTTCGAAGGCCTGTCCGTCACCGACGAAGACCGCGAGCGCACCGCGCAATACCAGGGCAACAAAGCACGCGACGCGTTGAAGGCGTCGGCCACCGATCTGGAAGGCTACCTGCGCGGGCTGGAAATGCAGCTCGTGTGGAAGCGCTTCGACCGCGTGGGTTTGCAGCGCATCGTCCAGCTCATCAACAAGTCGAACCAGTTCAACCTGACCACGCGACGCTATGCGGACGAGGACGTGCTGGCTGTCATGGCCGATCCGGATGCGTTCGGCCTGCAGCTTCGGCTGCTCGATCGCTTCGGCGATAACGGCGTGATCGCCATCGTCATCGGCCGGCTGCGCGACAACAGGGACCTCGACCTCGACACCTGGTTGATGAGTTGCCGCGTGCTCGGGCGGCAGGTGGAGCCGACCACACTGAACCTGGTCGCGCAGGAGGCGGCGAAGCTGGGCGCGCGGCGGCTGGTCGGGACCTATATTCCGACGAAGAAGAATGCGATGGTGAAGGACCACTACGCGAAGCTGGGATTCGCAGCGATGTCCGAGACGGGCGGCAACACCAACGTCCTCGATCTGGCGACGTTCGTGCCGGCGAAGACCTTCATCCACGTCACGGAGGGCTGAACGATTATGCCGACGGAAGCCGAGATCTACGCTGGGTTGACCGAAATTTTCAACGATGTGTTCATGCGCGACGACATGGCGTTGACGCCGGCACTGGCGGCGAACGACGTGCAGGGCTGGGACTCGTTCAAGCAGATCGAGATCATCATGGCGTCCGAGGAGAAGTTCGGCATGAAATTCACCACCCGCGAGCTGGACAGTCTGCAGAACGTCGGCGATCTGGTGCGGGTGATCGCCGCGAAGGCGTAACGGAATCCTCGCCCGCGCGACGGAAGCGGATTGTCATTGCGGGGGTTCCAAACGGACCGCCATTGCGGGGTGTCGCACCGATTGTCATTGCGAGGCCGTTTGGCCGAAGCAATCGCGTTGGAGATGAGCCGCCGCTTGTCACCAACGAGATTGCTTCGGCCAAGCGGCCTCGCAATGACGGAATGGTCCGGGCCATTTTCTTGTCAGGAGCGTAGCGGTCCCCGGACTTGACCCGGGGAAGCAACCTCGTGCGTGACAACCCCCATTGGCTCCTCACGAACGAGCTTGCTTCCTCGGCTCGCTCCTCGCCATGACACCTGTCGCATTCGCCACCCGATAATCGCTCTTTTGGCGACTTGCCTTACCACCCGCACGATCCCTGGTGTAGCGTCCGGCGCATGTCCCAGGACCCCGAACACCCGCCCGCCGCCCCCCCGATCTTCGATCCGGCCGCCTTCCGCCTGACCGACGCGCAGGCGTCGTTGATCGCGCGCACCCAGCGCCTGGCGGCGGAAAACTTCGGTCCGCGCGCTGCGCAGTACGATCGCGAAGCCCGCTTTCCCACCGAAAATTACCGCGACCTGCGTGACGCCGGCTTGCTTGCGATCTGCGTTCCGGCAGCGCACGGTGGCCTCGGTGCCAACTACCAGACGTACTCGCTGGCCGCGGCGGAGATCGCCCGCCATTGCGGCGCAACGGCACTGACCTGGAACATGCACGTTTGCTCGACGCTCTGGTCCGGTCCGCTGGCCGACGACCTGACGATGGACGACGCCACCCGCGCCGATCACGACCGCCGCCGCGCGGTGCATTTCGCCCGCATCGTGCGCGCCGGTGCGATCTACGCGCAGCCCTTCTCCGAGGGTAACGCCGCCGCATCGGGCGCCGCGCCATTCGGGACGCTGGCGCGGCCGGTCGAAGGCGGCTGGCGCATCACCGGCCGCAAGGTGTTCGCATCTCTGTCGGGCAACGCCGATTACTACGGCACGCTGTGCACCGAGCCATCCGCCGACGGCTCGCTGTCCCGCCGCAACACGCTGTATCTCGCGGTGCCGGCCAACGCGCAGGGCGTGCGCGTGGAGGGCGAGTGGGATCCGCTGGGCATGCGCGGCACTGTGTCCCGCAACCTTATCCTCGACGACGTATTCGTGCCCGACGACGCGGCGCTGATGCCGCGCGGCATTTACGCACAGGCGGCAATCCGCTGGCCGCATATGTTCCTGACGCTGTCGCCGACCTATCTCGGCCTGGCGCAGGCCGCGTTCGATTTCACGGTGCGTTATCTGCGCGGCGAGGTTCCCGGTGCGCCGTCCGGCAAGCGCCGCGGCAGCGCCGTGAAGCAGCTTGTCGTCGCCGAGATGCGCATCAAACTGGAGCAAGCCAAGTCGCTGTGGTTCCAGGCAATCAGCGAGGCACATGTCGATCCGTCGAAAGATCAGGTGCTGCGTGCCTATGCCGCACAGCACTGCGTCATGGAAACCGCGAACGACCTGGCACGCCTGGCGATCCGCACCTGCGGCGGCCATGCCATGTTGAAAAGCTTCCCACTGGAACGCATATACCGAGACAGCCGCTGCGGTTCGCTCATGCTGCCGTGGACCGCGGAAATCTGCCTGGAACGCATCGGCCGCGGCGCTTTGTACGAAGACGGCGAGACCGACTGATGAACCTCGCCGACCTGATCGACCGCAACGCCGCATTCACGCCCGGCAAGCCGGCGCTGCGTTTCGAAGGCGCCGTGTGGGACTATGCTTTTTTCGCATGCCGCATCGCCGCACTGGCGCGGGCGATGCAGTCGCAACTTGGCGTGCACCGCGGCGATCGCGTCGCCGTGCTGGCGTTGAACCGTCCGGATTATCTGGCGCTGCTGTACGCATGCGCGCGGCTCGGTGCGATGCTGGTGCCGTTGAACTGGCGGCTTGCGATCCCGGAGCAAGTGTTCATCCTGCGCGATGCCGGGGTGAAGGCGGTATTCGTCGCGGCCGATTTCGCCGCCGTCGCGCCGCTGCTGATGCAGGCCTTGCCGCAGACCCGCATCGTGCATCTGGATGATGCCGCCGGCTTCGAGGCGTTGCTGAACGCTGGCACCGGTGACGGCCGCGAACCGCACGTGGATTTCTCCGCGCCGCTGTTGATTGTTTATACGTCCGGCACCACCGGCCGACCGAAAGGCGCCGTACTAACCCAGCAGGCGGTATTCTCCAACGGCGTGATGAGCCACCACATGCACGCGATGACGGCGGACGATCATGTGCTGACCGTGCTGCCGTTTTTCCATGTCGGCGGCTTGAACATTCAGACGACGCCGGCGCTGCAGCTCGGCGCGACGGTTACCATCCACGCCCGTTTCGCGCCCGGCGACACGCTGGCGGCCATAGCGCATGACCGTCCGACGCTGACCGGGCTGGTGCCCGCGGCGGTCCAGGCGTTGCGGCAGCATCCGGCGTGGGAGACAACGGACCTCACCTGTCTGCGCGCGATGATGACGGGGTCGAGCATCGTGCCGCAGAAGCTGATTGACGCCTTCACCGATCGTGGCGTGCCGGTGGTGCAGGTCTATGGCGCGACCGAGACCTGTCCGATCGCAATCTACACGCGCCTTGGCGGCGATTTGACGCGGCCAGGCTCGACCGGCCTGCCCGGCCTGCTGTGCGAAGCGCGCATCGTCGATGCAGCCGGCAACGACGTGGCGGCGAACGTTCCGGGCGAGATTCTCATTCGCGGCGAGAACGTTCTGGTGGAGTACTGGGGCAACGCGGCCGCAACAGCCGATGGGTTGCGCGACGGTTGGTACTGGACCGGCGACATCGCCAAACGCGATGCCGATGGCTATGTCACGGTGCTGGAGCGCAAGCGCAACGTGATCATATCTGGCGGCGAGAATGTCTATCCGGCGGAGATCGAACGCGTGCTGCACGACCATCCCGCGGTCGCGGAAGCAGCGGCGATCGGCGTGCCCGATCCGCGCTGGCAGGAGGTCCCGCTCGCCTTCGTCGTGCTGCGCGAAAACGCGACGCAAGGGGCCGCTGAACTGCGCGCCCATGTCGCCGCGCAACTGGCCCGCTTCAAGCTGCCGCGGGAGATCGTTATCGTACCCGACCTGCCGCGCAACGCGCTCGGCAAGGTGCAGCATTTCCGGCTGCGGGAGATGTGGGGAGAGGAGCGCGGATGATCCGGTATCCAGGTAATGGCGCGGCGTATGGCGCAGCCACCCACCTCACCCCCGTCATGGCCGGCCCTGAGCCGGCCATCTACCCCGCGGACCGTCCGTGCGAAGATGACCGGGTCAAGCCCGGCCATGACGGGTTAGTCGTTGCCATGACGCAAGAGCATTCCCGCCCATGACCGACTGGACCAACCTCGGCGACGCCATCGACCGCGATAGCGACCCCGCCACGCCGGCGGTCATCGACCTCGGCCACGAAACTCCGCCGCGCATCTACACCTACGGCGAGCTCGACTCCCTCGCGAACGCCGTCGCGCGCGGCTTGCTGCGCCGCGGCCTGAACGCCGGCGACCGCGTCGCCATCATCGCCGCAAACCGCGCCGAGTACCTCGCGAGCTTCCTCGGCACCATGCGCGCCGGCCTCGTCTCCGTGCCGGTGAATTTCAAGCTTCCGCCCATCCTGGTGCAGCACATCCTGCGCGACTCCGACACGCGCTTCGTCCTGTGCGACGCGGCGCGCGCGTCCCTGTGCCCGCCCGATCTTCCGCACGCGACCTTTGGCCACGACAGCTTCGCCGCATTGCTCGATTCCGGCGAATTCGCAGCCGTGCGGCCGGAACCAACGGCGCCGGGCATGTTCCTCTACACCTCCGGTTCAACCGGCCGGCCAAAAGGCGTGGTCCTGTCGCACGAATCCCATCTCTGGGTGCTGCGCGTCCGCCGGCGCATCGGCGTCCCGCAGCGCACGTTGGTCGCCGCGCCGCTGTATCACATGAACGCGCTCGCGGTCTGCCAGGTCGCGCTGGTGCAACGCGACACCATCGTGCTGCTGCCAAACTTCACAGCACCCAGCTATATCCGTGCGATCGGCGAACACCGCGCCACGATGCTGACCTCGGTCCCGCCGATGATCGCCATGATGCTGCGCGAGGAAGAATTGCTCCGCCGCACCAACCTTTCGTCCGTCACGTCGGTGCGCATGGGTTCCGCGCCGGTGTCCGCCGCGCTGATGGATGCGATCCGCGCGATGTTTCCCAACGCCTCCATCACCAACGGCTACGGCACCACGGAATCCGGCCCGATCGCCTTCGCGCCTCACCCCGACGGCCGCGAGACGCCACCCTTGTCCGTCGGCGTGCCGCACCTGGCCGTGCAGCTTCGCCTCGTCGCCGACGACGATAACAATGCGACGGAAGGTATCCTGGACATCAAGTGCGGCGCGCTGATGAACGGTTATCACAAACTCCCGGAGGCCACGGCGAAGGTGATGACCGAAGACGGCTTCTACATCACCGGCGACGTATTCCGCCGCGACGAACACGGCTTCCATTTCTTCGTCGGCCGCACCGACGACATGTTCGTCAGCGGCGGCGAGAACATCTATCCGGGCGAAGTCGAAAAGATCCTCGAGACCCACCCCCTCATCCGTCAGGCCGCCGTCATTCCTGTTCCCGACGACATCAAGGGCCACAAGCCCGTCGCCTTCGTCGTTGCCGCGGAACGCCTGACCGAGGACGACGTGAAACGCCACGCCCTGGCCAACGCCGCCGCCTACCAGCACCCCCGCCGCGTCTGGTTCCTGGACGAATTGCCGCTCGCCGGCACCAACAAGGTCGATCGCCGCGCGTTGTTAGAGCACGCGATGAATGCGCTCGGCACCGAGGAGACAAGATGAGAGCCCTGGTCCTGCGCGCGCACGGCGCGATCGACACGCTGCGCGTCGAACCCGACTTCCCCGATCCGATCCCCGGCGACGGTGACGTCCTGCTGCGCGTCCGCGCATGTTCCTTTAACTACCACGACGTTTTCACCGTGCGCGGCATGCCCGGCATCAAAATCCCCATGCCCGGCATCCCCGGCCTGGACCTGGCGGGCGAGATCGTCGCCCTCGGCACGGGTGTAACCGGCTGGCAGGTTGGCGACCGCGTCGTCGTCGATCCCATTAACCGGGTAGAGGGTGGATTGATGGGCGAGACCATCCACGGCGGTATGGCCGAGCTCTGCCGCGTGCGCGCCCACCAGCTTGTGCGCCTGCCCGACGCGGTCAGCTTCGTGGAGGCTGCGGCGCTCCCCTGCGCCTATGGCACCGCGCATCGCATGATGGTCACCAACGGCAGCGTCGCCGCGGGCGAAAAAGTGCTGATCCTGGGCGCATCCGGTGGCGTCGGCGTGTGCTGCGTGCAGCTTGCGAAACTCGCCGGCGCCACGGTGATCGCGTGCGCGGGCAGCGAGGCAAAGGCGCGGCGGCTGCGCGACCTCGGCGCCGATCACACGATAAACTACGTCGAAAAGGACTTCGTGCAGGAGGTCTATGCCCTCTACGGCAAGCCGGTCCGCCGCGGCGCGGGCACCGATCGCGGCATGGACGTGGTCGTGAACTACACCGGCGGCGACACCTGGACCAAATCGCTGCGCGTGCTGCGCGTCGGCGGACGGTTGCTGACGTGTGGCGCCACCGCGGGCTACGACCCCAAGGAGGACATCCGCTTCATCTGGACGTTCGAGCTGAAAATCCTCGGCGCCAACGGCTGGGCGCGAGCGGATGTCGAACGCCTGTTGCAGCTTGTCGCGGAACGAAAATTGAAGGCGCTGGTTGATGAAACCTTCCCGTTGGACCGCGCGCCCGAGGCACTTGCGCGCCTGGAAAACCGCAACGTGTTCGGCAAGCTCGTGGTGACGCCATGAGCGACCTGCCGCTGTCCAAGGAGCGACTGCAGCGCATGCTGGCGGGATCGCCGGCGATCGACGCGATGGGTCTGGAAGTGGTGTCCACCGATCCCGCGGCGGAAACCGTCGTGATGCGCGCGGCGATGCGGCCGGAGTTCGAACGCATGCGTGGCTCCGGCCAATGGCACGGCGGCCCGATCGCCGCGATCATCGACACGGTTGGCGACTATGCGCTGGTCATGGTGCTGGGCCGGCCGCTGCCGACCATCAACATGCGGGTGGATTATCTGCGGCCGGCGATCAACACCGCGCTGATCGTCACCGGGCGCGTTCGCCGCAACGGCCGCAGTGTCGGCGTGGTGGATATCGACGTGGCGAACGAAGCCGGCGCGATGGTGGCGATCGGCCGTGCGGCCTATGCGACCGCGACCGGGTGAACCGGTCGCGACCTGATTCGAAGGGCCGTAGCGACCCGCATCCAACTGTCATTGCGAGTTGGCCACACTCCGGCGGCGGCCGACCCACCCTGGATGAAACTGAAGCCCCCTGTCATTGCGAGGCCGCTCGGCCGAAGCAATCTCGTTCGTGATGAGCTGCGGGCGGCTCGTCACGAACGGGATTGCTTCGGCCGAGCGGCCTCGCAATGACAGGGGGCTTCAGTTTCTTGTTAGCGCAGCGAAGCAATCCCCCGCCGGCGATCGCACGATGCCCGCGGGAGATTGCTTCGCTGCGCTCGCAATGACAGTGGGGCTGCGCTCGCAATGACAGTGGAGCGGTCGCGTCGGCCCGACACCCGCGCAGCAGTGGAGGCCCTGCGCCGCCACCTGAAACCGAGGTTGCCGAAAACCTACCGATCGGTATCATCGCCACCGAACCCCAGGCGCGAGGCGCGGCATGAACTTCGATTTCTCTGACGACAGCAAGCTGCTGCGCGAGCAAGCGCAGCGCTTCCTGCGGGAGAATTGTCCGCCCAAGGCGGTGCGTGCGGTGCTGGAGGGGAAGGCGCCGCATGACGCCGCGTTGTGGCGCGGCATGGCGGAGATGGGCTGGCTCGGCGCGGCAATCCCCGAAGCGTATGACGGCGCCGGCCTCGGCTACGAGGCATTGTGCGTGCTGGCGGAAGAACTCGGCCGCGCGCTGGCGCCGGTGCCGTTTACATCCAGCGTCTGCCTCGCCGCCGAAGCGATCCTCGCCGCCGGCAGCGAGTCGCAGAAACGCGAGTACCTGCCGAAGCTCGCGCGGGGTGAACTGATTGCGACATTCGCCCTGGCGGAGGGCGCGGGCGATCCGCGCGAGGCCAGCGTGCACACGCGGCTGGCCGACGGCCGTATCAGCGGCACGAAATGGCCGGTGCCGGATGGCACGATCGCGCAGCTTGCCGTGGTGGCCGCACGCGATGCGTCCGGCGTATCGCTGGCGCTGGTCGATCTGACCGCACTCGGCATAACGCGCACCGCGCTGGCAAGCGTCGATCCCAGCCGAGACCAGGCGAAAATCGATTTCGTCAACGCGCCCGCGGTGCTGCTGGGCGAAGCGGGCCAGGGCTGGAACACCGTGCGCCGCGTGCTGGATCGTGCGGCCATCGTGACCGCGTTCGAGCAGGTAGGCGGCGCGACGGCGGCACTGGAGATGGCGACGGCGTATGCGAAGGAACGGTTCGCGTTCGGTCGCCCGATCGGTTCATTCCAGGCGATCAAGCACAAGCTGGCGGACGTGTACGTCGCGACCGAGCTCGCGCGTTCCAACGCCTATTACGGCGTCTGGGCGCTGTCGGCGGATGCGGCGGAACTGCCGCTGGCAGCCGCAACCGCGCGCGTGTCGGCGTCCGACGCATTCTTCCAGGCGACGAAGGAGAATATCCAGGTGCATGGCGGCGTTGGCTACACCTGGGACTACGACTGTCACTTGTACTATCGTCGCGCCAAGCTGCTGGCGCTGGCTTTGGGCAGCCAGCGGCATTGGAAGAATCGCGTGGTCGCCGAACTCGAAACCCGCAACGCCGCCTGACGCGCAGGGAGCACGACACGATGGACTTCGACGATACCCCGGAAGAAGCCGCGTTCCGCACCGAGGCGCGCGCATTCCTGGAAGCGAACGCCACCCGCAAGACTCGCCGTTCCGCCGCGCATCGCTACGGCGATACCGACGCGGCCGAGGTCGCCCGCGCCAGGTCCTGGCAGGTGCGGAAAGCGGATGCCGGTTTCGCCGGCATCACCTGGCAGAAGGAATGGGGTGGCCGCGGCGGCACGCCGATGCAGCAGATCATCTGGCAGCAGGAGGAGGCAAACTACGAGACCCCGCCGAACATCTTCCTGATCGGGCTGGGCATGTGCATCCCCACCATGATCGCCTACGCGAAGCCCGACCAGTTGCAGCGCTATGTGAAGCCGGCGCTGCGCGGGGATGAGATCTGGTGCCAATTGTTTTCCGAACCCTCCGGCGGTTCCGATGTCGGCGGGCTGCGCACGCGGGCAGAGAAGCGCGGCGACGAGTGGGTGATCAACGGACAGAAGATCTGGACCTCCGGCGCGCATTATTCCGATTACGGCCTGCTGCTGACGCGCAGCGATCCGAACATCCAGAAACACGCCGGCCTGACCGCGTTCTTCATCGACATGAAATCGCGCGGTATTGAGGTGCGGCCAATCCACCAGATGTCGGGCGCATCGAACTTCAACGAGGTGTTCTTCACCGATCTGCGCGTGCCGGATGCGCAGCGGCTCGGCGCGCCGGGCGCCGGCTGGAAGGTGGCGATCACCACGCTGATGAACGAGCGTCTCGCCGCCAGCGAAAATCGCCGCCCCGACATGCAGGACCTGATCGAGCTGGCACGCTCGCTCGAGATCGACGGCCGTCCCGCGATCGCCGACCCGGCAGTGCGCGAGCGCATCGCCGAATGGCATGCGCAAACGGCGGGCCTGACCTACACGCGGTTCCGCGTGCTTACCGCGCTGTCGCGCGGGCAGACTCCCGGGCCGGAGAACTCGATCTTCAAGCTGGTCAATGCCAGTAAGCAGCAGGCGGTTGCCTCCTTCGGCATGGACCTGCTGGGCATGGCGGGTGGCGTGATGGATCCCGACCTCGCGCCAGTGCAGGCGATGTTCCAGGATTCGCTGCTATCGGCGCCGGGCATGCGCATCGCCGGTGGCACCGACGAGATCCTGCGCAATATCATCGCCGAACGCGTGCTTGGACTGCCCGGCGATATGCGCGCTGACAAGGACCTGCCTTTCAACCAATTGCCAAGTGGGAGTCGATAGGATGCACCCTGTCATTGCGAGGAGCGAAGCGACGAAGCAACCTCGGTCGTGTCGAGGCACTGTGCGACTACACGAACGGGATTGCTTCGTCGCGTCGCTCCTCGCAATGACCGAGGGGAGGAGCGGCCGCCATGACTGAACGCACGCTGCGGGGAAAAACCGCCATCGTCGGCATTGGCGAGACCACCTATTATCGCCACGGCCAGGCACCCGACGCCGAATTCACGCTCGCGCTGCAAGCGGTCGTCGCCGCGTGCAAGGACGCCGGCATCAGCCCGCATGACATCGACGGCTTCGCTTCCTACGGCAACGACCGCAGCGAGGCCGGCCGTCTCGCCGCCGCGCTCGGCGTTAAGGAGCTGCGCTTCTCTAACATGTTCTGGGGCGGCGGCGGCGGCGGAGTCTGCGGCGCGGTCGGCAACGCCGCCGCAGCCGTGGCGACCGGCATGGCGGACTGCGTCGTCGCGTTTCGCTCGCTGGCGCAAGGCCAGTTCGCGCGCTATGGCCGCGGCACCGGCGCACCCCTCGCTGCCGGTGACGACCAATTTCTGTTCCCCTACGGTATCATGTCCCCAGCACAGCGTTTCGCCATGAAGGTGACGCGCTTCATGCACGACCACGGCATTCGCCAGGAAGCGCTGCGCGCGATCTCGCTCGCCTGCTACCACCACGCGCAGAACAATCCCAACGCCGTGATGCGTGGCCGGCCGCTGACGGAACAAAAATACGACGACTCGCGCTGGATCATCGAACCGTTCTTCCATCTCTACGATTGCTGTCAGGAAAACGACGGTGCCGCCGCGGTTATCGTCGTCCCCGCCGACCGTGCCCGCGACTTTCCGCACAAACCCTCCTACCTGCTGTCATGCGCGCAAGGCTGCGACCATCGCAGTGCCGCGCCCGTGCACAACATGCCGAACTACCCGAGCTCGCATTTCGGCCAGATCGGGCCTCGGCTTTACGACATGGCAAAGCTGTCACCGTCCGACATCGGCATCGTGCAGTGCTATGAGAACTTCACCGGCGGCGTGCTGATGAGCCTGGTAGAACACGGCCTGGTGCGGCCGGAGGAAGCCAACGAAGTGCTGGTAAAGGACAACCTGATCGTGCCGAACGGAGGCATGCCGCTGAACACCAGCGGCGGCAACCTGGCCGAATGCTACATGCACGGCCTGGAGCTGGTGAACGAATCCGTGCGGCAGATCCGCGGCACCGCGATCAACCAGGTGAAGCGCAATGACACCGCGATCGTCATCGGCGGCCCGATGGTCACACCGGTCAGTTCCATCATCCTCGGATCGGAGGCGGCACTATGAGCGACTTCTATCTTCCGGAGGGCCTGCCGGCGCCGAACACGTCGGACATGCTGTCCGCGCCGTATTGGGAAGCGACGCGAGCCGGACGGTTGCGCATCCAGAAGTGCCGCGGCTGCGGCGCGTGGCAGTGGGGACCGGAGTGGGTTTGTCACCGGTGCCATTCGTTTGATCTGACCTGGGAAGACATCGAAGGGCGTGGGCGCATCTACAGTTATCAGCGTCCGCATCATCCGGTGCATGCGGCGCTGAACGGGCACGGCCGCTACATCGTTGTTCTCGTCGAGCTCCCCGAATACGGCAACGTGCGCATGGTCGGCAATCTGCTCGGCGACCCGCGGCAGGACGTGCAGATTGGCGCGGCAGTCGAGGCGGTGTTCGAGCCCCACGCCGACTTCACGCTGGTGCAGTGGCGGCCGATCACCACCCGCGCTTGAGCGGAAGTCATGCCGTATCCCGCAACGGCACCCAACGCAGCGGGCGCATCATCGCATGCGCGCGGCAACGAGGTCCGCGGCGCCGGCGGCGATGCGCGCGATTGCCGGAATGTCCACGCTGTGCGGCAGGCGGTCCTGTGGCAGGTGGAACCACGCGTTGCTGCCGACCAGCGTGATGTAGCACCCGCCGGCACGGTGGATATCACGCGTTTCGCCGCTCGGTACATGCGTCTTTGGCACCAGCACGTCGAGCGGCTGGCCGGCATCGATCAGATGCTGCACGCATTGCGCTCGCAATCCATCGTCAGGTGACATCAGCGACAACTTGCCGCCAGCCGCACCAATGTTTGCGCCGTAGTGGATCCAGACAGCACCGCCTGGCTGGTCCCAGCCGGGACGCCGCGCGATGAAATCGTCCAGTCCGATATGGCCAAGCTCATGGCCGCTGTTGGCGGTGAGGATTACGTCGCGGTCCGGCCGCGCTGCGAGAACGCGACGCAATGATTCCAGCCAGCACACCAGGCCGCCACCGCGTTCAGCAGTGGACTGCCACCAGGAACTGCGCGGCGTCATGACCACCAGCGGCGCGAGCGTGCGATCGCGTCCGGCGATCGATACCACGACGTTGTCGGCACGCGCCGTCACACGCCGGCTGTGGGCGACCAGCCTGGCACGAACTCCTCGCGAGGCGGCGGACATCACCGCATCCCGCGTTTCGCTTCTCACGTGAAGCGCCGGTGCACCATAGGGATGGCGGAATTGTTCTGCATTGAGCAATGCCAGGCCAGGGTTCGCGCCGGCGCAGACGATCACCATGCCAGCATGGGCAGCGCTGCTGCGCAGGGCGCGATACTCCCCGCTATACACTGCATGTGGCGACAGCTCCGCCACGCCGATCATCGCCTTGCTGCCCGCCACACCCAGTTCGCCAACCACGCCGTCCATGTCTGTGGTGGGCGCGTCGAACACCGGCACGCCATCCAACCGCGTTCCATCGAATTCCAAATACACGGCAACCGGATCGATCCGGTCCAGCATGAACTCCTCAACCGAAACGTCCGCACCGAGCGCCGCCGCTTCGCGCGCCAGCCACGCCGCACCCGCCGCGTCTCCGGCGGTGCCGGTGCGATGGATGCCGGACGACTCCCAGCCCTGCAGCCACCCAGCCGCACGATCACCCGTGTCCGACGCCATCGGTCGCATCCGCTATGCCGGCCGACGCACCACCGGCGACGGGATGCTTTCGATCATCACGTTGATGCAGGCGGGCTTGCCGCTGGCCAGCGAACGCTCGATCGCCCCAGCCATGTCTTCCGCGTGTTCTACCAATTCGCCGTGTCCGCCCAGCGCGACGGCGACAAGATCGTAGCGCGGTGCGGAGAGCTCGCACCCTACAGCGCGGTCGCGACCGTAGTCGCGCACTTGCAGATTATATTCGGCGTTCCAGCGCGCATCGGTGCCGACGACCGCGACGAACGGCAGGCCGCGCCGTGCTGCGGTTTCGAATTCCGCCATATGGAAGCCGAAGGTTCCGTCGCCCAGCACGGCGATGACAGGCGCCTTCGGTTCCGCCACGCGCGCGGCAATCGCCATCGGCAAGGAGCTGCCGATCGAGCCGCCGACACCATTGATCATGCGCCGTGGCGGCACCGGCAGAACGCTCTGGCCCCACTGCGCGAATTCGCCGCCGTCGCAGATCAGCACTGTGTCGGGTTCGCGTTCGACGAACGGCTTCAGCGCGCGGAACACCTCGATCGCGTGCAGCTTGCCGGGTGTTTTCGAGCCGAGCGTTGCCCAGGAGTCCGGCCGTGTGGTGAAGGCCGCGCGGGCCTCGGCGAGCCATGCCGCGCTGCCCAATGTACGGCCGGCGACGCGGCGGATCAGCGTTTCACCGGCCGGGTGCGTGTCGGCAACGCAGCCGAAGGCGAAGCGGGCGCCGGTTTCGCGCGCGGCTCGGTCAACCAGGGTGCCTTCCGGGTCGATGGATACGAAGCGGCACGCTGGATCGATCCACGGCGCTTCACCGAACTTCAAGGTGAAGTCGAAGGCTTTGCCCAGCAGCACGATCAGATCGACGCGGCGGATCAGCTCGTTGAATGCGCCAAGCGTCGCGTCGTTGAAGCCGCGCGGGCTTTCCATGATGCAGGTCGGCACCCGCGTCGCGGCTTCGAGTTTCGCGAGCAAGGTGCGGCCGGAAGGGTTGGCCAGGGCGGGGCCGGCGATGATCAGCGGGCGCGACGACGACGCAACGACTCCCAGGATCGCGTCGGCCGCGGCGTCGCTTAGCGCGACCGGCCTTGCGGTGAAGTCGCCCGGCTCCGGCCATACCGCGGCATTGTCGGCGACATGCGCATCGAGCAAATCGGACGGCAGACTGAGATGCACCGGCCCGGGGCGGCCTGACGTGGCGATGCGGATCGCTTTCGCCACGTCGGTGCCGAGTGTTTCGGCGGACGTCGCCATCCACGACGCCTTCGCCACGTGCGACGCCATGTCGGCCTGGCGCAGTTCCTGGAAACCGCCGCGGCCAAGCTGATTCGTTTCGGTATGTCCGGACAGCAGCACCAGCGGCGATTCCTGTCCCTGCGCGGTCATCAGTGCGGCGGTGGCGTTGGCGTGACCGGGGCCGCCGGTGACCATCGCGAAGCCGGGCGTGCCGGTCATGCGGCCCCAGGCGTCGGCGGCGTGCACTGCGGCGGCTTCATGCCGCGTGTGCACGAGGTCGATCGAGGTGTCGATCGCCGCATCGAACAGCGACATGATGTGGTTGCCGGAGAGCGTAAAGATGGTGCGGTGGCCGGCGTGTTCCAGCGTGCGCATGACGATGTCGGCGCCGCGTAGGGGTTGAGGCATGGTCTTCCTTTCGTGGCCCTGGTGTCGAGGCAGGGATGTCACGGCGATGTCATGGCACGAGCGTCATTGCGAGGAGCGCCGCGACGAAGCAAGCCACGTCACGCCTGTCCTCTGACCGAGATTGCTTCGTCGCAGCGCTCCTCGCAATGACAGAAGGACGGCGTTGCATCGTGGACGGGTCTGCCTTGGCTGGTGGCAACTCGCAAGGACAGGGGCCTGCGCTTCTCGCGATGGCAGTGGCGGGGCCGGCGCTTACTGCCGGGCCGCCAGTTGTGCGTGCAATGCATCGGCGTCGGTGATCGGTAGGCCGCAGACATTGCGGCGGCACAAATAAGCGGCGGATGCGCCGTTGACGGCGCCTTTGCCGAACGCTGGATGGTCAGTGGGCAACGCATCGGATGCGGGCGCGCGCAACACGATAACCGCGGGATCCGGTGCGCACAGCGCGGCCTGCACCAAGGCCAGCGTGCGCGTATCGGCCGGATCGCCGGCTAGGACCACCGACGCTGCTTCCTCCAAAAAGTCCGCCGCCGCGAGCATGCCGGGCATTCCGGCGAGCCTATCCGCATCGGGGGCGAATGCGCGCAGCAGCCCCTCGGTGCGGGCACGCCATGATGCGTCGCCGGTCAGATAGAACATGCGCGCATAGACCTCTGCCATGAGGCCAGTGCCGGCGGGCACGGCGTTGTCGGCGGCGGTGCGCGGCCGGGCCAGCGGCACGTCCGTAGCGTCGGCCGCAGTCGTGTAGAATCCGCCGTGTCCGTCTGCGAAGAATGCTTCAGCCGCGTGGACCACACGCTGCGCGTTTGCCAGATAACGCGGATCGCCGGTCGCTTCGAACAACGCGAGCGCGGCGCGTGCCATCGCAGCCTGATCGTCCACCAATCCCGCAGCCGCGACACGGCTCAGGCGGAATGCATGCTGCACGCGACCGTCGGGCGTGCCCATCCGCGCCATGATGAAGTCGAAGGCCTCCGCCGCGCGCGCCAGCCATTCCGGATGGGCAAACACGCGCGATGCGCGGGCCAGGGCGGCGATGGCCAGGCCATTCCAGTCGGCCAGCACCTTGTCGTCGCGGCCCGGTCGGATGCGCTTCGCCCGCACCCGAAACAGCACCTCGCGCGACCGCGCCAGTTCGGCTTCCTCGGCACCGGAACCAGGCGGCGTCAGCCGGCGCAGGATGTTATGGCCTTCCCAATTGCCGGCTGCCGTGACGTCGTAAGCGCGCTTGAATGCGGCGGCATCGGCACCGAGCAGCTCATCGATCTCGGCTTCGGACCAGACGTAGAAGCGGCCTTCCTCGCCCTCGCTGTCGGCGTCTTCCGATGCGGCGAACGCGGCCTTTCCATCGACATGTTCTGCCGTCATGTCGCGGATCATCCAACCGACGGTTTCCTCCGCGCGCTGCGCATACAGCGGATCGGGGCGATGCGCGTGTGCCAGTGCCAGCAGGTCCAGCAACTGCGCGTTGTCGTACAGCATCTTCTCGAAATGCGGCACCAGCCAGATCGCATCGGTGGAATAGCGTGCGAAGCCGCCGCCGAGATGATCGTAGATGCCGCCTTGCGACATGCGTTGCAGCATCAGGTGCAACATGTCCTGACCGGCGGGATCGCCGGTGCGGAACGCGTTCTGCCAAAGGAATCGGAAGATCGGCGGATTGGGAAACTTCGGCGCGCCTTTCAGCCCGCCATGCTCTGCATCGTTCATCCGCAGATAGGCCTGCGCCACCGCGTCGAGATGCACCGGAGTCGGAAGATCGCCCGCGGACGGCTCGGCGCTGCGTTGCAGGAAGCGGCGTAGCGCCCCGGTATTCTGCGTCACCAACTGGTCTTTTTCGTGATACGCCGCGGCGGCGCCTTGCAGCACCTGGCGGAACGACGGCCGTCCCCAGCGCGGTTCCGGCGGAAAATAGGTACCGCCCCAATACGGCGAGCCATCCGGTGCCAGGAACATGGTCAGCGGCCAGCCGCCTTGCTCGCCCAGCGCATGCAGCGCGGACATGTAGAGATGATCGATGTCGGGGCGTTCCTCGCGATCGACCTTGATGCTGACATACTGCGCGTTCATCAGCGCGGCGGTTTCGGAATCCTCGAATGATTCGTGCGCCATGACATGGCACCAGTGGCACGCGGCGTAGCCGATCGACAGCAGGATTGGCTTGTCGGCCGCCGCCGCCTCGGTGAGCGCTGCCGCGCCCCACGGACGCCAGTGCACTGGATTGTCAGCATGCTGCAGCAGATAGGGGGAGGTTTCGTGGCGCAGCAGGTTGGCGGGTTCGGCCATAGGTCGGGTCCTTCCGCGGGGTGGCCTATGGAACATGGGGCCGGTGCGGCGCGGGTGACAGTGGCGTCCGCCTGGCTGGCGTTACGCCACGTGCATGATCGGGTACGGGCCGGCGACTTCGCTGCCCGCCACCAGATAAAGTTGCGTCCGCCCGTCCGGAACCGCGTGAGCGTGCCACAGGTCGAAGGTGAAGCCGCCTTCCAGCATGCCGTCCGACGCCTGCACTGGCACAAGAATCTGCGCCATCTCGACCGCGCGGCGATCACGCTGCACGAACAGTAGCGTGACGGGCAACAGCTTGCCGTCACCGTCGCGCGATTTCGGCGCGTAGGACGGCGCCGGCACGCGGACATCACCGCGCAGCGCGAAGCTGCGACCGGGCGAGGCGTCCTCTCCCGGCAGCATCAGCGCGGCGCTGGCGACGTCGGTCGGACCGTCAAAGGGCTGCGGCTGCACGAACGGTGTCGCGTCAGCCAGCGGCGCGGCGCGCGGTGGACGTTCCTGGCCCGCGACATTCACTGTCACCACGTTCGAACGTACGTCGAAATCGATCGCGCTCAGCGCGAGCCGTGTGGTCTCCGTGGTAAAGCCAAAGCCCAGCAGGTTGATTTGCTCGATGCCCAGGCCGGTGGTTGCCGCCTCGAACGCATCCGGCATCGGACCGGATGCGGACAGACCGCGTTCGCGCATGCGCTTGTCGCGGTCCAGTGGGCGAATACAGCGCACGTTGCCGGTGTCCAGATCGGTGGCCGCTACGAGCATGTTGGTGTCGGAGTCGACCAGCCATTCGCGCATTCCGTTCGAGTAGCGGACGATGAGCAACGGCAGGGTGCTATTTCGGGTCAGGTCAGCCTCGGTCGGTGCGGCGCAGGCCAGGCTGATCGCGGGTGCGGGACGCGCGGCGGTGGCATCGTCGGGATCGGCTGGCTCGAGCGCCTGGATGCGATGAGATACCGCAAGTTGCAGCGCGAGAATCTGCTTGTCGCCGAGCGCGAACCAGGCATCGCCGTCGATGCGCACCGTGTCGATCATCGCTGCCTGGTACTCGTTCATCGCGCATCTCCATAGCCGGCGAGCGACAGCCTGCTATTTGAATTTAGACATGTCCTGTGCCAGCAAATAGGGCGTGCACACCGAGCAATATTTGTGCAGGCCTGTGGGCTGCGGCCCGGAATCATACATGACGCAGGGGGTGTTGGCTGCCGGCATGCTGGTGTCCATCTCCTTCTCTGTCCAGACGACATCGATCGTCAGGCCTGCTCCCGTGACGTTGTTCGTTGTGATCGCCACGGGATTGGCCGGTTTGGTCGTGTACTCGCCGGGGTCGTAGATGGCCACGCCGTCCACGGCATCGCCCGAGACAGATGTGATAATGATTTCTGCCGTGGTTTCCGAATTGCCCCCAATGACTTCTTCGTCTTCGTTGACATCGCCAGGGTCGTACCCGGCCCCGCCATTGGCCACCGTCGCTGAGGTCATTACCCAGGCGGACGACGTTTTCTGCGTCCCGGCCTCGAACCAGCAATGATTGCCCTTACCCAGATCCTTGGTGTTGGGATGCGCCGGAATCGAGTCGTGGGTGGAAGATGGCGGGTTGGGCGGCGTGCCCTCCGGCGCCTGTCCGAACGCATGACCGCATTCGTGTATGACGGTATCGGTGAAGTCGGCGGCCTCGGCGGGATCGTAAACCGCCAGAAGGTTGCCGTTCTGACATTCGCCAAGGAAGTCCTTGGCTCCCTGCACCGTGAGGTCGGTGAACTTGATCTGCTTCACCACTGGCTTCCAGGTAGGTGTGAGCTGCAATCCGTTCGCTCCGGTAAGCAGTGCCGGCTGCGGCGACTGATAGCGTCCCCGATTGGCGACGGTCACAGCCGTCACCGCGCCACCGTTCTGCGCGGTGATCGTCACCTGCGCCGCCGTAACACCCGCCTCGTTCACCGTCACGGACGTGCCGATGCTGGCCGGGGTGCAGCCGGTTCCGCCATTCGCGACGGCGACGCCGTCGAGATAGAACTCGTCCTCCACCGCGGCAGGCCATTTCACAAAGACCTGTCCCAGCACGGCGCGCTGCTGATAGGCAATGAACACGTCGGTGCTGGCGAGTGCGACAGCCGCCAGCGTGGTGCTGGTGCCGGCGATCTTCTCTTTCACCAGGTAATTGCCGCTGGCGAACAGATCCCCGCCCTGCAGCGGCGGATCGCAGGTATCCTTGCCCATATTCACGCCGATGGCGAGCGCCGTGCCGCCTGAATCGTCGGTCGGCACGTCGGCGAATTTCGCCTTGGCCGCAAACGGCGTGTTCTTTGTCGCGGTGTTGCCATCGGGGTCCCATTGCGCATCGCACACAGCGATGGGGACGCGCAGCGGTGTCTTTGTCGGCGCTGCGCCGGAGGGGAAGAACTGCGCCTTGTTGGAATTCGACAACACCAGCGCGTCGCCACTCCCCGTCGCGGCGTTCGGGATGACCATGTAGCGCGGATACACCGCCTGTGGCGACATGCCGTTCAGCGTGGCTGCGTCGATGTCGTGGTCGGCGACGGTGCGGTCCAGCACCACCACGACCTCCTCATAAGCCGCGATGGCGTCCGCCAGGTCGCCGTGCGTGAACCCGGCTTTCGTGTCGAAGCCTTCCACGGCAACACGCTGGTACCAGAACTTGCGCCAAACCTCGATGACTTCCGGGTCGGAGGGCGCGTCGCCCAGTGGCCGCGGCTTGCGCGCGCCGAGGTTCTTGGCTGGCTCGGCCGAGCCGCCCGCGTCCGTGTGTCCCTCGACGTATTTTGCCAGATGCGGATCCTCGTTGATGTAGGCCAGCGCGGTGAACACATCGCCGCCAAAGCGCGACAGGGTCACCTTCATGTCGGCGAAGGCAACGGTCTTGCCGGACTTGGTCTTCTTCGACTTGTGCACGAGATACTTTCGGTCGTTCTTGTCCTTATGCTTGAGCTCGTCGGAAATCTCGTTCCATTTCCATACGAATTTTGCGTCGACTGGGGTCTCGCTGACCGTGGAACCTCCGAGGGTGGTGCCGGAGGGCGCGGTGTGCGCGCTGGCAACGGTGACCGTCTTGATGTCGCGGTCGGGGAGGTCGACGCCCCAGTTCGCCGCCTTCATGTTGTCGGGACTGGGCGCCAGCATGAAGAGCAGCGGCACGCCGGGAATGTTCTTCGTCAGCCTGGCGCGCAGTGTCACCTCGCGGCCGTCCGGATCATCCTTGAAGTTGATGTAGAAACGCTTGGGATCGACGCCCCACGCCTCTGGCTTGTTTGGATCCGGCTTGTAGCGGACCTTCACCGACTCGATCGTGACAACGGTGAAGCGCGCCCAGTCGGCATTTCGTTTGCGGCGCCGCGGCAGGTCGCGCTCTGGCCGGTACAGTTGCAGGAACAACCGGCTGTCGCAGAGCGTGTCTGAATCCGTCGTGCCCTCCACCCAGACGATGACCGGTTTCTTCTTCAGGTCGCCGACCGTCATCGGGTCCGGCGGGTCCGTGCCGTCCGCATCCTTGAACACCGCGATCGCGCCACTGTCCGAACCGTCTTCGAGCGTGACCATATGGTCATCGGTTTCCGCCGGCCACTGTGCCGCCTCCAGCTTGTTCACGACCAGCCTGGCGCGACTGAAGGATTTGTCGGCGCTCTGGCAATGCAGGAAGCGACCGACCCCGGCCTTCTGCTTCTTGTTCATCGTGATCTGGTCGGGAATGACGAGGCCTACGAGATCGTCGTGGTATGTCTTCAACTGCTTGTCGAGCGAGTAGTCGCCGGGTGCCGCCTGGTCGGGATCGGCCTGAAGCGCGGCGATCTTGCCCTGGTCGTTCCAGTTCAGCGTCATCTTGAGTTCGCTGACGTTGAAATCTTCCGTGACGGGATCGGCAAAACGCTGCGAGACGTCTTCCGTACCCTTCAAAGTCAGTTTCAGCTTGAACGCTGCCGTCGATACTTTCTTGCCGCGCGCCCAGAGCTTGATCTTGTCGGTACCGGTCAGTCCGGCGGCGGGCAGCGCATCGAGATTGGCCGCGGGCTTGCTGCACTTCATGTTCTGGAACAAGTCGAGATTGGTGCTGTAGCCGGTGAACTCCGCCGTACCGGCAAACTGGCATTCCGCCGGTTCGGTCCGGGTTTGCTCCACAGAGACCAGCATGTATGTGGGTGTCGGCGGGATTTCCGGCGCGTCCTTGTTGTTGCTGTCCTTGGCACCGGCGTGCGGTTTGCGGTCGAGCAGTGCGACCACGTATTCGAGTTCGATCTTTGGCGTAATGACATTGGCCGGGCGCGCGCGTACCGAGTTGGTCGCGGGCCCCTCCACGGTGATGCGGTCATCCTTCGCGGGATCCAGCGTCAGCGTCAGCTCCGTGTCGCCCCGGCGCCGTCCTTTGTAATAGATTTTCACGCCTGTCTTCAGCGAGGAAAAACTGTAGCTGACGTCCTTGAATGGATCGATTGGCTTCTTGCATCGGCTGTCAGAGAAGAACTCAACGCGGTGATTATCGGCGGTGAACTTGCCGCGGCCCTTGTAGTTCAGGTCGTCGCCGGTCCAGGCGGCCTTCAATGTGAACATGCCGATCTGGTTGCGTTCCGGCCGGATCTTGTCGTGGAACCAGACGTAAGCGTCCTTCACAACGATCGACGGCGTGACGACCTCGGCCCTGACCTTTTTTCCCTTGTACTTACACGGCTTTACCGTCTCGCCCGGGGAGCCGGAGCTGTCGCTGCTGGTGTCACTCACGCTGCCCACCGTCGTCGTGCGTCAATTCATTGGCAATGCGGTCGAGGGCGGCGCGATGCAGCGCATGCGACCGCGCCGGTCCGTCGCCGATGGCCGGATCGGCCAGTACCACGGCCGCCCATGGGTGCAACGGATCAACCTCGAAATCGTGGCCGAAGATGACGCACAGGGTCGAGACCATGCACCGCCCGGCCGGATCAACGATGCCGCGGCCGGCGGCCTTGTCGATGGCGACGCTGATCATCTCCAGCGTCGGTGTCGTCTCCTGGAAGGCCAGCTTTTCTGGCCAGAAACTCTCCAGCACGTCGCACAGGTCTTCAAGCAGGTACTCGCCCTCGGTCTCAGGTGCGGTGGCGAAGTCGTACTGCTGCACCCGCTGCAGCGCCGCGGTGCGGTGCTTCGCGTTGGCGCCCCAGACCTCGCAGAGATAGGCGACCGTCTCGTCATGCACAGCGACAATCCGCTCGGTCGGATCGTCGATTGCCTCACTCGACAATCCGGAACCGGCCCAGTCGAGCTGCGGATCGGTGTCGAAGCCGATGCCGAGGTCGAACACCAGTGTGGCATACAGCGTGAGCTCGCGCGCGGTCCGATAGCCGTTGGCCTGCGCCAGCGCGATGATGCGCCGCACCGCGCGCAGCATGGCCGCATCGTCGCCGATGAAATGGCAGTCGCGGGCCCGGGTGTCTCGCAAGCGGCGGATCAGCCGTTGCTCGAACCGCTCCATGCTTGGCCGTGCCAGGGCCTCGATCTGCCGCCGCGATATGATCAGCATGGCGCGTGCATCTTCGATCCCCTTGTAGCCCCGCCGAGCCAATGACATTGCGCCGGAATCCACACCATAACCCGGAGCGCCGTCCAGAAAATTCGGCGCGGTCTCAGCCGATCCACCGCAGCGCCGCCTCCAGGCGCGCCACCTCCGCCTGGAAAGTGGCCAGCCGATCGCGGTTTTCCGCGACCACTTCCTCGGGTGCGCGCCGCACGAAATCGGCGTTGCCGAGTTTCTTCACCACCTTGCCGATCTCGTTCAGCGCCTTGTCGCGTTCCTTGGCCAGGCGCGCATGTTCTGCCGCCACGTCGATCGCGCCTGCCAGCGGCAGCACCACCGTCGCTTCGTCCAACACCGCCTGCGCGGAACCCTTTGGCATATCGCCAGCCAGAGCCTGAACCTCGGACGCGCGTGCCAAGCGGCGGATCGTGTCGCTCCAGCGTGCCGCACGCGCCAGGGTTTCCGGCGTGGCGTCGCGCAGCAGGATCGGCACCATCGCACTGGGGGGCACGTTCATTTCCGACCGCACGGAGCGCACCGCGCCGATCAGCCGCACCACCCAGTCGAGCTCGACGCGCGCGGCGGCGGCATCCGTCACCGGTGCCGGTATCGGCCATGCGGCGCGGATCAAAGAGCATGGGGCGCCATAGCCAAAATGGTCCCACAGTTCTTCCGTCACGAACGGGATCGCCGGATGCAGCAGCCGCAGCAGTACGCCCAGCACGTGCGAGGCTGTGGCACGGACTTCCGCGGCAGCGGCGGTATCGCCCTCCGCCAGCGCCGGCTTGGCGAATTCCAGGAACCAGTCGCAGAATGTGTTCCAGGTGAAGCGGTAACAGGCGCCGGCAAACTCGTCGAAACGGTACGCTTCCAACGCGGCCGTCGCCTCCGCCACCGCAGTGTTCGTTGCGTCCAGAATCCAGCGCGTCAGCGGCAGGCTTGCGCGCGACGGATCGAACGACGCGTCCGGCGCGATGCCGTTCATCTCGCAGAACCTCGCGGCGTTCCACAGCTTGGTGACGAAGCTGCGATGGTCCTGCACGCGCGAGGCACCCAGCTTCACGTCGCGGCCCGGCCCGGTCAGAGCGCAGATGGTGAAGCGCAGCGCGTCGGCGCCGTATTGGCCGATCAGCTCCAGCGGATCGATGATGTTGCCCTTGGATTTCGACATCTTCTGGCCGCGCTCGTCACGCACGAGGCCGTGGATATAGATGGTGTGGAACGGCACATCGCCCATGAAATGGATGCCCTGCATCATCATGCGGGCGACCCAGAAGAAGATGATGTCGAAGCCGGTCACCAGCACGTCGCCGGGATAATACCGAGCCAGCTCCGGCGTTTTTTCCGGCCAGCCCAAGGTTGAGAACGGCCACAGGCCGGAGCTGAACCAGGTGTCCAGCACGTCCTCGTCCTGCGTCAGCGGCTCGTCGCGGCCGTATTTCTCCCGGGCCTGCGCCCGGGCACCGTCCTCGGAGTGCGCCACGAATACCGTGCCATCCGGGCCGTACCAGGCGGGGATGCGATGGCCCCACCAGAGCTGGCGCGAGATGCACCAGGGCTGAATGTCGCGCATCCAGGCGAAGAACGTGTTCTCCCACTGCTTCGGCACGAACTGGGTGCGACCGGTTTCCACCGCCTCGATCGCGGGTTTCGCCAGCACTTCGGCATTCGCGTACCACTGGGTCGTCAGCCGAGGCTCGATCGGCACGCCGCCGCGATCGCCGTGCGGCACCTGGAGTGTGTGCGGGTCGGTCTTCTCCAGCAGGCCGAGCTCTTCCAGCTTCGCCACGATGGCGCGCCGTGCGACGTACCTGTCCTTGCCGTCCAGCGAACGCACGAACGTTGGATCGGCAACGCCATCCACCATCGCCAGCGCATCCTCGATCTCTGCCAGAGACACGCGCGCCTCGCGATCGAGGATGGTCGGCATCGGCAGATCATGCCGCCGGCCCACTTCGAAATCGTTGAAGTCGTGCGCCGGCGTGATCTTCACCGCGCCGGTGCCCTTTTCCGGATCGGAGTATTCGTCCGCCACGATCGGGATGCGCCGCCCCACCAGCGGCAGCACGGCGAATTTCCCAACCAGGGCGCGATAGCGCGCGTCCTCGGGATGCACCGCCACCGCGGTGTCGCCCAGCATCGTCTCGGGCCGCGTCGTCGCCACCGTAATGAAGCGGTCCGGTTCGCCCTCGATCGGATAGCGGATGTGCCAGAGCGAGCCGCGTATCTCCTGGTTCTCCACCTCCAGATCCGAGATCGCGGTCTGCAGCTTCGGATCCCAGTTCACCAGCCGACGGTCGCGATAGATCAGGCCCTGGCGGTACAGCGTGACGAATACCTCGCGCACCGCGCGCGACAGGCCATCGTCCATGGTGAAGCGCTCGCGCGGCCAGTCCAGCGAGGCGCCCAGCCGCCGCAACTGCCGCGTGATGGTGCCGCCGGATTCTGCCTTCCACTGCCAGACGCGCTCGATGAACGCCTCGCGCCCCATTGCCCGGCGATCGACGTTCCCTTGTTCCGCGAGCAGCCGCTCCACCACCATCTGGGTGGCGATGCCGGCGTGGTCGGTGCCCGGCTGCCACAGAGCGTCGCGGCCCTGCATGCGGCGCCAGCGGATAAGCACGTCCTGCACCGTGAACGTCAGTGCATGCCCCATGTGCAGGCTGCCAGTGACGTTCGGCGGCGGGATCATGATGGTGAAGGGCGGCGCGCTCGATGCCGGGTCGGCGGCGAACGCGCCGGACGACTCCCAGCCTTCATACAGGCGGGGTTCGATCTCGGCGGGGTCGTAGGTCTTGTCCAGCATGGCGGCGGGTCTCCGGCGACGCTTCGCGATGCCGCAGATGCGGGGCGCTGGCAAGGTCAGGGTAGCCCGCCGGGGTTCGCCGGTCGGGGTTCGCCGGCCAGGGCAGCCGCTCGGCGCAGCACCGGGGCAACGTATCGGCGCAGGGTCGGCGGAGCGTCGCCTGGCGCGGGAGCCGCCGCTCGCCGCGGACGTTATCATGAGACGAAAATCATATTTAACACACAAATTCGCAGGAAACGTACATACGGCCGCCCCTGGCCGACGGTTATCTTCATTGTGGGCCTGGGACTGGAAGCAAGGCCCGGAAGGCGCAAGCCGGCATGCTGCCATGCCAGCGGCCTCCGGGGCGTTCCTGCCGAAAGCAGCCCGGGGTCGCGCCTGCCGGCGCCGTTTGGGAGGAAACTTATGAAGCCGCTCCGTTACGCGCTGTTGCCGTTATCCGCTCTGCTGCTCGTCCCGATCGCGGCGCGCGCCGACATCGACATGACCGTGACCTATTACACGATCGCCGAGTCCGATCCCGATATGAACGGGGCCGTTGCCGGCGGTGTGTACAACAACGAAGTACAAGGCATGCTGGGTACCGACGGACTTCCGGTGCTCAACACCACGACCTACGGCTGCACCTCGGATTGCTTCACCGCAACGCCGCTGCCGCGCGATGTGACATCCGACGGCGAGATCACCTGGTGGAGCCCGGGATCCAACACGGACGTCACGCAGACGGGCACCGGAACGATCGCGCTCGATGCCGGCGACGGATACCAATACCAGAACAGTAATTTCTATCCGCCCAATGGCAGAGGCCCCAACGACAATTCCGGCTTTCAGGCCGCGGTATTTTCCAGCGTGCTGAACGTCCCCACAGCGGAATCTGTCAGTTTCAGCATCGGTGCCGACGATGTCGGGTTCCTGTATCTGAACGGACAGATCGTCTGCGACCTGGGTGGCGTGCACGCCGACAGCGTTGGCTCCTGTTCGTCGGGCGTGCTGAGTCCCGGTGCGAATACGCTGGAGCTGTTCTATGCCGACCTTGCCCGAAGCGGTGCGGCGCTGACGTTCCAGGTAAATACCACCAACATCACCGGCAGCGCGCCCGGGGCCAGCGTGCCGGAGCCGATGTCCCTCACGTTGCTCGGAACTTTCCTGCTGGGGGCGGGGATCGCGCGGCGACGCAAAACGAAAGGCACCAGCGACCCGTCCGCACACAGGCGAGGCGTATAACTATCATACTTTTGTAGCAACGGCAAGTTGTCTTTCCTGCGCAACGGATCTCGGCACGAGACCCGGATGCGCTTCGTCTGACACTTAATAACAATCGGAGGGGCCGGTGCACAGGCAGCATCGTCGCGGCGTTCTGTTCGGATGGCCGCGGGCGGCGCGTGGCGGCGGGTCGGTTCTGCCGGAACCAGCGCAGCCCAATCGCGGCGGTCTTCGCTACGCGTTGCTGACAGGCGCGTCGGCGTTGGCCGTCTGCGCGCTGACAGTTCCCGTCACGCCCGCGCTGGCCGATCCCTGCGACCAGGTCATTTCCGCCGATCAGACCAGCCAGGTCACCAGCAACGGCTGCGGCATCACCATCAGCGGCGGCGTTTCGCTGAACGTGTCGTCGGTCCCCGCGGTGCTGGTCGCGACCCAACCGGCAACCACGATCAGCAACGCCGGAAGCATCACCGCGCCGGTCGGCGTCAGCGTGACCGCCAGCGTCAGCCCGGCGCCGTCATTGGGCGTGCTCAGCAACAGCGGCAGCATCGGGGGAGGCTCGGTTGGCGTGGTCAACGCCGGCCAGATCAGCAACCTGACCAACGCGGCCAGCGCCGTCATTTCCGGCAGCGACACCGGCGTGGTGAATGCCGGCACGATCGGCGCGCTGAGCAACAGCGGCAGCATCGCCGGCAACGCGGTCGGCGTACTCAACAGCGGCCAGATCAACACGCTGACCAACACGGCCAACGCCGCCATGACCGGCGGCATCAACGCGGTGCAGAACAGCGGCACGATCGGCGCATTGAGCAACAGCGGAAATATCGGCGGCAACAGTTTTGGCGTGAAGAACGCCGGCACGATCGGCACGTTGAGCAACAGCGGCAATCTCAGCGGCGGCTATAACGGCGTGTTCAATGGCGGCCAGATCAGCAACCTGACCAACGCGGCCAACGCCGGCATCGTGGGCGGCAACACCGCCCTGCACAACACCGGCACGATCGGCACACTGAGCAACAGCGGCTACATCGGCGGTGGCTTTATCGGCGTGTTCAACCAGGGCCAGATCGGCAACCTGACCAACACGTCCAACGCCGGCATCTCCGGCGAGTACACCGGGGTGAACAACACCAGCACGATCGGCACGCTGAGCAACAGCGGCACGATCAGCAGCACGAGCCGCCGCGGCGCACGCGAAGCGATCGCGAATTCTGGATCGATCGGGGTGCTCAGCAACACGACGGACGGAGTCATCAGTGCCAACTACTTCGGCGTGACCAACGCCGGCACGATCGGCACCCTCAGCAACGGCGGCACGATCGTCGGCACTTCTGGCGCGGGAATTTCCAATGCGCCCAATTCGGAATTCACCACCAGCGGTACCATCGGGCTGCTGAGCAACACAGCCAACGGGCTCATTCAGGGCGGCAGTGAGGGCGTCAGGAACGGCAGCCACGGAACAATCGGCACGCTGAGCAACAGCGGCGTCATCACCGGCGGCTCCACCGGAGTGGAGAACTACGGCCAGGCTACGATCGGCACGTTCACGAACAGCGGCAGCATTGGCGGGGGCGTCGCCGGCGTGTCGAATGGCGGACACATTGGATCGCTCGGCAACAGCGGCGTCATCACCGGCGCAGGCTCGGGCAGCTACCAGGCCGCAGTGTTCAATGGCGGCTCGATCGGCACGCTTTCCAACAGCGGCACCATCAGCGGCCCCAATGCAATCATCAGCACTGGAGTCGTCGGGCCGATCGACAACAGCGGGCTGATCTCGGGCAACGTCTCGATGTCCAATCAGGACGTCACGATCACCGGCGGCACGGGCAGCAATTTCGGCACGCTGGCCAGCGGTGCGATCAACGTGGTGGACGGGGACCTGACGTTTGCCGGCGGCAACAGCCTTCTGCAGGACAACGTGGTCGTCAACGGCGGCCTTGGTTCGGTGACCAATGCCGGCGCACTGATGATCACCGCGCCGCAGAGCATCACCGGCAATTTCGCGCAGGCCGGCGACGGCATCCTGGATGTCGGCATCGCCGGCACGGGGTCGGGCGCGTATGGCAGCCTGTCGATTTCGGGCGCGGCCATGCTGGATGGTGGGCTCGACCTGGTGCAGTTCGGCGGCTTCGCTTTCTCCGTTGGCGACAGCTTCGACATCCTGAATTTCGCAGACCTGACCGGCGCCTTCGATTCGTTTGCGCTGAACGGCATCGCCTGCACCGCCGGTGGCGGCGATACATGGACGTGCTCTGGCCTGGACGGGATGTATTTCGCCGAGGTGATCAGCGGCGGGCAGTTGCTTGTGGATGTGGACGGTGCGGGATCGACCCCGGCGCCGGAGCCCGCCTCGCTGGCGCTGCTGGCGGCGGGGTTGGCAGGACTGGGCGTGGCGAGGCGGCGGGTGACCAGGAAACCCGATGAGGTCCGCCGGAAGCATTGCAGCGAATAGCCGCTGCGACCCCGCGCCGCCGACAGGCATAGCAGGTCGGTACCGGACCGGATCCCACGCGGGCGATATGCGCAGCGTCGTGCAGTCCGCCGTGTTGCCGGGCAGCACCTCACAGGCCAGCGGCAGACGGTCCGGCGTGACCACCAGCGCGATCACCACCTGCGGACAATCCGGCCGCTTGTCCCGGCCGTAGCCGTGTCGCCGCTTGTCGCCCTCCGGCACGCCCGAGGCATTGACCTCGAAGCATGCCCTCGGGCTTGACCCGAGGGTACGTGCTGGTCAGATCGTAGAGCAGCACGTGGAAATTCGCGCCCGCGCAGCCTGATTGCGGCGCACTACCTGGTTCTGGCGACCGCGTTGCCGCGGCGGAGTTCGCTGCCCAGACGAAAACGCAAGCCGGCGGTCGATTACCCCTTCGGACGGTTAGCTTGGTGCCTATGGGGCGAAGCCCCGGCCTTTCGTCCTTTCACCCGATGACCCTCCGCGGCGATGGGCGAAGCAGTATCGCCGGCGGCCCGGGTTTCGTCCGGGGCGGGCCGCCGGTGATCGCCAGTGGCAATGCGCGAACTACCCCAGCCCTGCCAGTTTGTCGCGCAACGCCAGGGACCGCGGGCTGACCACGCGGCCCGACATGATCTCGCGGATGCTCACCGGCCGGCCGTACCACCGTTCATCATCCGCCGGCAGCGGCTGAATGATCGAGCCATCGATCGTCAGCCCGCCGTACAGACCGCTGGACGACGACCACACGACGACGTCCGGCGGCGTCGGACCGGCAAGTGCCGCCTCCACGCCCGAGCCGAGATTCACCACCGCGATCCCCGCCTGGGCGCCGAGCTTGAAGCGGTCGTGCATCAGGCCGTTCACGCCCTTCATCGTCATGACCATCAGGATCAGCTCCGACTGGGCGAGTCCGGCCTGCAGGCCGAATGACGCGGAGCCGATGGCGTAGAACGCCGGATCGCTCCACCGCCCGTCGGGGCGCTTGAGCAGCAGAACGCCATCGCCGCCCTCGCCGCCGATGATGAAGCCGCCCTTGATCAGCCGCGGTACGATCAGTACGGCGCGGGCCCTGCGCAGCAACTGCGGCGCGTTGCCGAACGCGCGGTCGTGCCGCAGGTCGTCCATCGTCTTCATCGCGCCGGCCACGATTCGCTCGGGGTCGGTGGCGGCTTCGGCGGCGGCGGGTACGCCCACCAGTGCGCCGGCCAGCAGCGCGGCGCTGAATTGTCTCCGGTTTGTCAGTAACATTGCCATCCCCTCCATGCAGGACGGGTGCAAACATGTGCTGCGCGTGGGCGAAACGATGGCGGCCAACGTGCTTGTGACAAGGGATCACGGCGGTCTGATCGGGCCGCTGGAGCAGGACGAGCAGCCAGGTACGCGATCATCCTGCTGCAGTTCTTTGTCTGATCGCGTGATTCAGACCAGCCGGCGGAGAGTTTGACGTACGACGGGCGTCCACCCCCCGTCATGGCTGGGCTTGGCCTCATAGGCATCAGGATAAGCGGTGTGAGGAGACGGAACTTCCATGTGTCATGGCCGGCGAAGGCCGGCCACCGTGCGTCCGTGAGCGTGCCTTGTCAGGAAGGTGCAAGTCCATCCTGGGCCTACCGACCAAGCCTGAAGCCAGAGGTAACTGCGTCATCGCGAGGTGGGGTGGGGAGCAATC
>DASXFW010000089.1:0-12848 GCA_036489395.1 Acetobacteraceae bacterium
CCATCCGCCCCCGCTCTTTGGTGCGCAGATGGCCGGGTCAAGCCCGGCCATGACGGGAGGGGCGGGCGGAGCCGGTGCGGCCGGAGGGGACGGTGGGCACGCACCATCCGGCCGGCGCTGCTCATCCTCGCGCTGCTGACGTTTACCGCCATGCACGCCTTCGCCGTCGAGCCCAGCGAACGCCTGGCCAATCCGGCGCTCGAAGCGCGTGCCGAAGCGATCGGCCGCACGCTTCGCTGCCTGGTCTGCCAGAACGAGTCCATCGAGGAATCCGGCGCCAGCCTCGCGCACGATATCCGCGTGTTGCTGCGCCAGCGGCTGGCAGCCGGCGATACCGACGCACAGGCGCGGCAGGCCATCGTCAACCGCTACGGCGAGTTCGTGTTGCTCGATCCGCCGGTCCGGCCTGCGACTTACGTGCTGTGGTTCGCGCCGGCCACGCTGCTCGTGCTCGGCTTCACCGGCACGTTCATCTGGCTGAAGCGACGCCCCGCGACCGTGCCGCAACCCCAGCCATTGGACGCGGCAGAGCAACGCCGCCTCGAACGCATGTTGCAGGAGCTCGACGGCTGATGGTGTTCATCATCGTGTTCTCTGCGGTCGCGCTCGCCGCCACACTGGCCCTGTGCCTGCCGCTGCTGACGGGCGTCTCCACCCTGCCGGAACGCGGGCAATTCGATCGTGCAGTCTATCGCGACCAGCTCAAGGAACTGGAGCGGGATGTCGCACGCGGCGTGCTGAGCGGTGGCGAGGCCGAAACGACCCGGTTGGAAATTCAGCGACGGTTGCTCGCGGCGGATAGCGGGCCGTCGGCGCGCGCCATGCGCTTCGGCCGTAGCCCGGGGCTGGCTGCGGTGGTGGGCGTTCTCATGCTGTGTGGGGCGGTGGCGCTTTATCTGCAGATCGGCGCGCCGTTCCTGCCCGACGCGCCCTTTGCTTCGCGTGCGAAGCAGGAAGCGCCATCTGCCGATGCCGGACCCGAGCATCTTGACATGCGCGCCGCCGCCGTGCGGCTGGAGCAAAAGCTGAAGCAGGATCCCAATAACGCCGAAGGCTGGGTGCTGTACGCGCGCACCGAATCCATGCTTGGCGATTGGGAAAAGGCCGGCGACGCGTACCATCATGCAATCGATTTGGGCGACACCACGCCCAATGTTTATGCCGGCCTGGGCGAGATGCTGGTGCTGTCGATGGGCGGCATCGTGGCGCCCGCCGCGCATGGTGCATTCGAGAAAACGCTGGCGGCCGATCCGAAGAATGAAGTGGCACGCTATTACCTGGCACTGGCCGACGCGCAGGCGGGCGAGGAGAAACGCGCGATCGATGCCTGGGTCAGCCTGGCCGCCGATCTTCCCGACGATTCGCCGATGCGAGAGCAGATTGCCAACGGCATTCAGCAGGCGGCGAAGGCGGGCGGGGTAACGGCTCCGCCAATTCCGAAGGGCGTCGCGGAGCCACCGCCGGCCGTCGCGGCCCCAGGTGCCCCGACGCAAGACCAGATGGCGGCCGCGGCACAGATGACGCCCGCGCAACGCACCGAGATGATCCGCGGTATGGTCGCGCAGCTTGCGGTAAAGTTGCAGGCGCAGCCTGATGATCTGGACGGTTGGATGCGCCTTGGACGCGCCTATGCCGTGCTGGGCGACCTTAATAAGGCCGGCGATGCATACGAACATGCGGTGAAACTGAAGCCGGGCGATCTCGATATCCGGTTGCAGGCGGTTGGCATGCTGCTCGGTGGCCTGAAGCCGAGCGATCCGCTGCCGCTGGCTGCCGTGTCGATGTTGCAGGAAGTGCAGGCGATTTCGCCCGATCAGCCAGAGGCGTTGTGGTATCTCGGCATCGTCGCGGCGCGGCAAGGCCATCCGGACGTGGCGCGCGCCGACTGGACCAAGTTGCTGGCGAAGATGCCGCCGAACGGGGACGATGCAAAGCTGGTGAAGGACGCGCTGGCGGCACTGAAGTAGCGCGACAAGTCTGTCGTCGTGAGGCGCGGAGCGTCGCCCCGTCATGCCGACGAAGGTCGGCATGACGGGGGTTATGGCGACGGCCTACTCCACGTCGTCGGCCAGCTTCTGCAAATAGTACGCCGTGTCGCCGAACAGCCGCTCGATCACCATGCAGCGGCGGAAATAGTGGCCGACAGCGTATTCCTCCGTCATGCCGATACCGCCATGCATCTGGATCGCGCTCTGTGAGACGTAGCGCCCCGCCTGCCCAACGCCCACCTTTGCCATCGCCATCTTGTGCGCGCGTTCCGCATCGTCAGCATGATCGGCCATCATCGTCGCCAGCATCGCCATGCTGCGGCCCTGCTCCATCGTCATGAACATGTCCGCGAGCCGGTGCTGCACGACCTGATAGCTGCCGATCGGCTTGCCGAATTGCTCGCGCGTCTTGCTGTATTCCAGCGTCATGCTGTGCATCGCTTCCATCGCGCCGATTGATTCGGCAGCGGTGGCGGCGATGCCGGCTTCGACCACACGTTGCACGGTGGCCAGGCCCTTGCCCACTTCGCCCAGTACGTCGCCGTCGCCGACCTGAACGTTGCCGAGCGCGATGTCGGCCGCGCGCAGTTCGTCGCGTGTGGCGTACCCGCGGCGCGCGACACCCGGGGCGTCCGCATCGACCAAGAACACCGTGATGCCATCTTCATCGTAGCGATCTCCGGAGGTGCGTGCGCTGACCACCAGTTGGTCGGCGGAGTCGCCGTGGATCACCACGGATTTCGCGCCGTCGAGCACCCAGCCGTTGCCGCTGCGCTTTGCCGTCGTGACGACGTCGGACAGGTCGTAGCGTGCCTGGCGTTCGGAATGCGCGAAGCCGAGCTTCATGCGGCCTTCGGCGACTGCGGGAAGGATGGCGGACTTTTGCGCGTCGCTGCCGGCAAGTTTCATCGCCGTGCCGCCGAGCACGACAGTCGCGAAATACGGTTCCAGGATCAGCGCACGCCCGAAGGCCTGCATCACCAGCATGATCTCCTGCGCGCCACCGCCGAAGCCGCCGTATTCCTCGGCGAAGGGAATGCCGAGCAGGCCGAGCTCGGCGTATTGCGACCACAACGCGGCGGAGAACCCTTCGGGTGCTTTCAGGTACTGCTTGCGCTGATCGAACGCGTAGCGGTCCGCCAGCAGACGCGTGACAGAGTCCTGCAGCAGGCGTTGTTCGTCGGAGAGATCGAAGTCCATGGGTGCCTCTACGATGTCTCCCGTCACGGCCGGCCTTGATCCGGCCATCCGCGCACGATGGAACATGCGTAGATGGCCGGCTCAAGGCCGGCGATGACGGGTGGTGGGGACTTGGCCATGGCGCGTAGGTTCAAAGCCCCAGCACCGCCTTGGTCAGGATGTTCTTCTGGATCTCGTTCGTGCCGCCGTAGATCGACGCCGCGCGCAGGAACAAGTAGCTGCCGGTGGAAGCGCTGGCGGCTTCCAGCATGTCGTCCGGCTCGTTCATCGCGGCGAGCTCCTCGGCCCACACAGGCATCGACATCGGCCCCGCGACATCCATCGCGAGTTCCGTCGTCGCCTGCAATAATTCGGTGCCCTTTACCTTCAGCACCGACGACAGAGGATCCGGCCGCCCGCTGCCCTTCGCCTTGTCGTAAGCGGACACCACGCGGTACTGCGTGATCTCCAACGCCTGCATGTCCACTTCCATCTGCGCCACGCGCTGGCGGAATGCGGGATCGGTGATCAGCGGCCGGCCGTTGGCGTTGACCTCGTGCGCCATCTGCTTCGCCGCCTTCACCCGCTCCTTCGATTTGCCAAGTCGCGCGATGCCGGTGCGCTCATTGCCCAGCAGGAACTTGGCGACGTCCCAACCTTTGTTCTCCTGAAAGACGCGCATGCTCACCGGCACCTTCACGTCATCGAAGAACACTTCGTTGAGGTGATGCGCGCCGTCGATCGAGATGATCGGCCGCACGGTGATGCCCGGCGTCTTCATATCCACCAGCAGGAAGGAAATGCCCTCCTGCCGCTTTGCCGCGCTCGGGTTGGTGCGCACCAGCAGGAAGCACCAGTCGGCATGATGAGCCGTGGAGGTCCAGATCTTCTGGCCGTTCACCACGTAATGGTCGCCGTCCAGTTTCGCCGCGGTCTTCAGCGACGCAAGGTCTGATCCGGCGCCAGGCTCGGAGAATCCCTGGCACCACCAATCGTCCAAATTCGCCGCGCGCGGCAGGAAGCGCCGCTTCTGTTCCTCGGTGCCGAACTGGATCAGCACCGGGCCGATCATGGTGATGTTGAACGACGAGAGTTCCGGCGCCGGCGCGACCTGGTTTTCCTCCAGGAAGATCATCTTCTGAATGGCGCTCCAGCCGGGGCCGCCCCATTCCTTCGGCCAGGACAATCCGGCCCAACCTTTCTTGTTAAGAATGCGCTGCCAGCGAACCGTATCTTCCTTGCGCGGGCCGTGGCCCAGGCGCATGCGGTCGCGGATATCGGTCGGCAGGTTGTCGCGGATGAACGCGCGAACTTCCTCGCGGAAGGCGGTTTCCTCGGGTGTGAAGCGCAGGTCCATGGGTTCGGTCCCTCCCTACTTGCGGGTAGATTACGCGGCGGCGGCTGGCAGGCGCAATGCGGTTCCCCGCCATGGTCATTGCGAGGTGGCCACCAGCCTGGCCGTCAGGCCGGTGGTGAACTAACAAGAAACAAGGTCCCCCCCTCCCCGTGAGGGAGGGGTTGGGGGAGGGGTGCGTACATCCGCCGACCGCGGAGGTACGCACCCCTCCCCCAACCCCTCCCTCAAGGGGAGGGGGGACCTATGTCAAGCGGCCGCCGCCGCCGTTTCATCCAGCGCGGGTCGGCCGAAGGCCGGTGGTGAACTCGCAATGACAGAAGCGACGACTACCGCCCGATAATCCGCCGCGCGATCGCCATGCGGTGTACTTCCGACGGACCTTCGTACACCCGCATCGTGCGCACCTTCTGCGCCATAAGCTGCAACGGCAGCTCCTTCGCGACACCCATCGCGCCGAAGGTCTGCATGGCGTGGTCGATGATCTCGGTCGCCATCTCGCTGCCGTACAGTTTTACCATCGATGCCTCCATGCGCACGTCCTTGCCGGCATCCGCCTTCGCCGCGGCGTCATAGACCATCAGCCGGCAGGCGTGGATTTTGATCGCCGCCTCGGCGATCCACCACTGGATCGCCTGCCGGTCCGCCAGCCGAGCGCCGAACGTGACGCGCTGCTTCGCATGTTCTGTCATCATGTCCAGCGCGCGCCGCGACAGGCCGACGCACCAGGCGCCGATCTGGATGCGCCGCACCGTCAGACGCAACTGCATCGGCGCGAAGCCTTTGCCCTCCACGCCGAGCAATTGCTTTGCCGGGACGCGACAATCCTCGAACACCAGTTCGTAAGTGCGCTGGCCGCCGAGCATGGGAATTTCGCGCTCGATGATAAATCCGGGGGTGCCACGCTCGACGATGAACGCGGTGACGCCGTCGTGCCGCTTGCCCTCGCCGGTGCGCGCCATGACGATGACGAAATCCGCCTGTGGCACACGGCTGACCCAGATCTTGCGGCCGTTGATCACCCAGTCGCCGCCGTCGCGTACGGCACGCGTGGTCATGCCGGCCGGATCGCCGCCGGCGCCAGGCTCGGAAATGGCAATCGCCGACTGCGCCTCGCCGCGCGCGTAGGGTTCCAGGTATTTGCGGCGTTGTTCGTCGTCGCATACCGCCATGAGCATGTGCAGGTTCGGGCTGTCGGGCGGAAACGTGAAGGGCACACAGGTTCTGCCCTGTTCTTCATAAACGCCGATCAGCGCCGTGGTGGGCAGGTTGGCGCCGCCGAACTCCTCCGGTACGTCCAGGCCCCACAGGCCGAGCTCGCGGCACTTGTCCAGCAGCGCGGATTCTTCTTCGTGCGTCAGGGCAGATTTCTGGCCGGACATTTCGCGGGCGAGCACCGCCTTTTCCAGCGGGATCAACTCGCGATCGACGAATTTCGCGACCAGGTCCTGCAGCATGCGGTGTTCTTCGGGGAGTTCGAACATCAGGGCATTCCGGTCTATGGGGCTGGGCGCCGAGTGCGCGGTGGCCTGCGTCGCGGCGGCTGGCCATGGGTTTACCCCGCGGGGCGGCATCCGTCACCCGGGCGGTCGCGCACCCCGGAGGCATAGGATTACGCATCAAATGATGCTATATAACGTGCCTGCACAGCATCGAGGCCAACATGCGAACGACCATCACACTCGACGACGAGCTGATCGCGAAGGCGCAGAAGCTTACTGGCATCGAGGAGAAGACCCTGCTGGTGCGGGCCGCGCTCAAGGCGCTGGTGGAGCGCGAGACGGCGCGACGGCTGGCGCGGCTCGGCGGCGCCGAGCCTGACCTTGTTGCACCGCCGCGGCGACGGACGGCAGTGGGGTGATCCTGGTCGATACCTCGATCTGGGTCGATCACCTGCGTGCCGGAAACGCCATCCTGGCGCGGCTGTTGGACGATGGTGCGGTGCTCATGCACCCGTTCGTGATCGGCGAGCTTGCGTTGGGCAGTCTGCGCCACCGCGATGCATTTCTGTCCGACCTCGCCGACCTGCCGCGCGCCATTGCGGCGGATGATAACGAGGTCCTGCGGTTCATCGAGGCGGAGGCCCTGTTCAACTGCGGTATCGGCTACGTGGACGCGCATCTGCTCGCGTCGGTACGTCTGACGCTCGATGCCGTATTATGGACCCGCGACACGCGGCTGGCCGCCGCGGCCGAGCGTTTGTCGGTCGCGGCGCGGCTGACGCACTGACATGCTCACTCCGTCAGCGTCACCAGCGCATCGGCGATGGTCAGTCCCGAGCCGTCAGCGTGCACGATCACCGGATTGAACTCCATCTCTGCGATTCGATCTGCGTAGGCCAGCGCGGCTTCCGACAGCTTCGCGATCAGCGACGCGACCGGCGCCAGGTCGATCGGCCTGCTGCCGCGGAAACCGGTCAGCAGCGGCGCGGAACGCAGTGATCGGATCATGCGTTCCGCCTCCGCCGCATCAACCGGCGCCGGCGCGTGCGCGACATCACCGAACAACTCGACGGTGATGCCGCCGAAGCCGACCATCATGATCGGGCCGAACGTCGGATCGTTGACCATGCCGATGACCAACTCGTGCCCCTTCGGTGCCATGCGCTGTACTGCCACGCCGTCGATGCGCGCGTCCGGCTTGTGCGCCAGCACGTCGCGCATCATCGTGTCGTAGGCGGAACGGACTGCCGCCGCGTCGATCAGCCCCAGGCAGACGCCGCCGGCCTCGGTCTTATGCGGCAGGTCGGGCGATTGGATTTTCAGCGCCACCGGAAAGCCGAGCCGCGTCGCTGCATCCACGGCTTCGGCCGCGGTGGTGGCCAAAACTTCGGCGGCCGGCGGCAGGAATTCAGCCAGCGCCTGTTTGGCCGCGTATTCCGGCAGAACGACAGGAAGATCGGGCAGCAGCGGGGCAACACCCGCGGCGGGGGGCAGGACGGGGATGGGACGCGCCACCGCCTCGGCGTACTCCGCCAGCCGGCTCATCGATACAGCCGCGTTGCGCAGATCGCTGTGCACAAACAAGCCGCAGTTCGCCGCTGCGGCGCGGCCGAATTCCGAAGGCAGCGTGTAGGTCCATACCGTCATCGGCTTGCCGCAGCGCGCCGCCGTTGCGCGTACGCGTTCGGCATCCAGCGACACGCGAGTCACGCTGGTGAGCGACGTGATCAGCACCAGCATGTCGATCTCGTCGCTGTCGGCCAACTTCTCCATCGCGGTCATCGTTGCCGGGCCGGTCTGCGATCCTTGCGCTGTCACATCGACCGGATTGCCGGGCGCGCCGTAGGACGGCATCACGGATCGCAGCGCCGCCTGCATGTCCGCGGACAGCGGCGGTACGATCAATCCGGCGGCCGACAGCGTGTCCGCCATCCACACACCGCCGCCGCCCGATGGCGTAATCACGCCGACGCGGCGGCCCTTCGGCAGCGGGCAGCTTACGAGAACGCCGGCGATGGCGACGGCCTCGTCGGCGTCCTCCGCCTCGATCACGCCGTAGCGTTGAAAGACCGCGTGATACGCGGTGTAGGAACCCGACAGCGATGCGGTGTGCGACGCCGATGCGCGGCTGCCGGCGGCGGAGCGGCCGACCTTGATGGCGATGATCGGCTTCCTCAGACGGCGCGCCTTGTCCAACGCCCCAACGAAGCTGGGGCCGTTGCGCACGGCCTCGCAGAACAGCATGACGGCGTGGGTGTTTGGGTCCTCGACCATGTAGTCGAGGAAGTCGCCCATGTTCAGGTCGGCTTCGTTTCCCGTTGAGATGACATAGGAGAAACCAATTCCCGCCGCCTTGCCGCGATTGAACAGCGCGAAGCCGATGCCGCCGGATTGCGCGATGACGCCCACGCGGCGGTCGGAGACCAGTTTGCGGCCGGCGTCGTCCGTCACTTCCACGGTCGGGCTGAAGGTCGTCGCGACCTTGCCGAGCGCGTTGAAATAGCCTTCGCAATTGGGGCCGCAGGCGCGGATGCCGGTGCGTTCGGTCACCTCGATCAGTGCCGCCTGCATGTCAGCGGACGCGCCGCCTTCTTCGGCGAAACCGGAGCTGATGATCAGCGTGTTCTTCACGCCGGCATGCGCGCATTCCTCCACCGCGGCGGCCACGCCGGCAGCGGGGATGGCGACCAGTGCGAGATCGACGGGCCCGCCGACCGCGCCGATCGATGGAAAGCAGCGCAGGCCTTCGATTTCCTGATAGCTGGGATTGATCGGCAGGATGCGGCCGGGAAATCCGTTCTCGCGCAACTGGTGCAGCAGGCGGCCGCGGATGCGGTGCAGATCGGGCGAGGCGCCGAGAACGGCGATGGATTCCGGCCAGAAGAAAGAATGCAGGCGATGCGTCATCGTGCGGCGCTCCGGCACGATGCGTGGAGCATCTTGTAGCTCATGCGGTCGTTCCCCCTCTCGGCGTCGGTACGCGAACGCCAAGCCTATCGCGGCGAGACCAGGGATGGCCATATCGGCCGGCTTCCGCGCTCGGCCGGCGTTCGATAAAATGCATGGACGGAGCGTCCAAAAGGACCAGGACGATGTCGAGCACGCTCTACGATCAGGATTTCTTCGCGTGGGCCAACGAGCAGGCGGCCCTGCTGCGGGCAGGAAAGCTCGACCAGATCGATGTCGAAAACATCGCGGAAGAGATCGAGAGCATGGGCCGGAGCGAAAAGAACGAGCTCGTGAACCGGCTTGCGGTGCTGCTGATGCTCCTGCTGAAGTGGCGCTACCAGCCTTCTTTCCAAAGCAATGGCTGGCGCGCGTCGATCGACGAACAACGCTACCAAATCCGCCGCTACATGACCCAGAATCCGAGCCTCAAATCGCAACTGCATGAGGCGATGACGGACGCGTACGGGCTGGCGCTGATCAGGGCAGATCGCGAGACCGGTTTGGGGCGAAGCACCTTTCCGCAGCAATCGCCCTTCACCTTCGACCAGGCGATGGACCAGGACTTCTGGCCGGACTGATCGCCCCGCCGTCTCGACCCCGCCGCCCCACCGACCTACCCTGCCCCCATCGCACGCGAACGAAAGGGCAGGAAATACACCATGCAAGCCAGCTTCGAGCACATCGCCGCCAGTGAATCCGGCGCCGTCGCCACCATCGAGATTCGCCGCGGCCCGAACAACTTCGTCGATACCGACATGGTCGCGGAAATCGCCGACGCGCTGGAGCACTACGACCGCACCCCCGCCATCCGCGCCATCATGCTGTGCTCTCAGGGCAAGCATTTCTGCGCCGGCGCGGATTTCGGCAACCGTGGATCGGACGGGGTGGGCGTCGGGGCGAAGCGCGGGCGGCATCTGTATAAGGAAGCGCAGCGGCTGTGGCGCACCGGCAAGCCGATCGTTGCCGCGGTACACGGGGCGGCGGTGGGCGCTGGCGTCGGCCTCGCGGTGATGGCGGATTTTCGGGTCACCTGTCCGGAGGCGCGGTTCGCGGTCAACTTCACCCGCCTCGGCTTCCATCCCGGCTTCGGCCTGACCGCCTCCTTGCCGCGGCTGATCGGCATGCAGAAGGCCGCCTGGCTGATGTACACCGCCCGCCGCATCACCGGCGAGGAAGCCGCCGCGTTGGGGCTGGCCGATCATTGCGTGCCGCAGGACCAGGTGCGCGCCAAGGCGGTGGAGGTCGCGACGGAAATTTCCCAGTCCGCGCCGCTGGCGATCGTCGCGACGCGCGAAACGCTGCGCCGCGGCCTGGCCGACGCCGTGGCCGCGGCCACCGAGCGCGAGTACGAGGAGCAGAATTGGTTGCGCAACACCGAGGATTTCCGCGAGGGCGTGAAGGCGATGGCCGAACGCCGGCTGCCAAACTTCGGCGCGCGTTAAGCAGGCTTTAAGCATCCGCGGGTACGAGGGTCTGCTCGCCCTCTGCCCGCACCGCTGCGTCGGGTACGGGGGCCATTCGATGGAGGTCCTCGTGAGCTATTCGCACCGTGTGGGGGGCACGCGCCGTGGCGCCGTGGCCACCTGGCTGGGCGGCATCGTATCGGCGGCGTGCGACACGCTGCTGCAATCCGGACTGCTGTACGCGCGGTCCCTGCAGACACGCCGGCCGTGGCTTGCCGCGCAATTGCGCCGGGCCGTGCTCGTGGTCTGGTGGTCGGCCACGTGGCAGCTTCACACGCAATTCAGATTCTGGCTGAAGGCGCGCCGGATGCGCCGTGCGGCGCCGCGAACCTTGCCGCTGTGCCTGATTGAGGCGGTCTGCGCGGAAGCCATTGCGGTGCCATGTGCGGAACATCCGGTGATCTCGGTAATCATCCCGACCTATGGGCAGACGGAATTCACCCTGCGCTGCCTCGCATCGATCGCAGCCTATCCGCCTGCGGCCCCCATCGAAGTCATCGTCGTGGACGATGCCTTTGCCGGCGAGGAAACCATGAGCCTGACGCATGTCCGCGGCATCCGGTTGCACCGCAACACTGTGAACCTGGGCTTCCTGCGCGCCTGCAACGCCGCAGCCGGCTTGGCCCGCGGCGATTTTCTGCTGTTCCTTAACAACGACACCCAGGTGCTTCCCGGCTGGGCCGATACGATGGTGGAACTGTTCCGTGCGCGCGCCGACGTTGGAGCGGTCGGCTCGAAGCTGCTGTATCCCGACGGTCAGTTGCAGGAAGCCGGCGGCATCATCTGGCGCGACGGGTCAGGCTGGAACTTCGGACGCTATAACGATCCCAGCCATCCTATCTACAATTATGTGCGCGAGGTGGACTATTGCTCCGGCGCGTCGCTGATGGTGCCGCGCGCCTTGTTTGCCCGGCTGCAGGGTTTCGATGAGAGTTTTGCCCCGGCATATTTTGAGGACGCCGACCTTTCGTTCCGCCTACGGTCAATCGGCCTGAAGACGCTGTACCAGCCGCGTTCTGTTGTCGTGCATTATGAAGGCGTGTCGCACGGGCGCGATGTGCTGGTCGGTGTCAAGGCGTACCAGAGGCTGAACCGGCGGAAGTTCGTCCGGCGTTGGGGCGCCGAGCTGGCGCGGGAGCACTATTCCAGCGGCCGTCACGTGCCGCGTGCAAGGCAGCATGCCCGGAACCGCACGACGGTGCTGATCGTCGATCACCAGGTGCCCGAACCGGATCGCGATGCCGGATCCCGCACGATGCTGTGCATCATCCGGGCGCTGCTGGCGGAAGGTATCGCCGTCACGTTCTGGCCGCATAATCTTCTGTACAACGCGGGATATGTGGAAGCACTGCAGCAGATCGGAGTGGAGGTGTTGCATGGACCGCTTCAAGCTCCGTTCATCGCCTGGATGCAGGAACATGGCGGCGATCTGGACCTGGTGATCCTCAGTCGTCCGGAGGTGGCAGAGGATTGCCTGCCCGCGGTGCGCGCGCACAGCAAGGCGCGCGTCGTGTATTACGGACACGATCTGCATTTCAGCCGCATGCGCATGCAGGGGACCCTGCTGCGCGACGAACGCCTGTTGCGAGCTGCGGATCGGATGGAGGAACGGGAGCGCGCCGTGTGGCACGGGGCCGATGTGGTACTCTACCCGTCGGAAGCCGAGGCGGAAGCCGTGCGTTCGGTCGAGCCCTCGGTGACCGCTCGTGCACTCGTGCCCTATTGTTTCGACACGTTTGCGCCGGTGCGGCCAGCCGTATCGGGCCATGAAATCCTGTTCGTTGCCGGCTTCGGCCATTCGCCAAATGAGGACGCGGCGTGCTGGTTCGTCGAAGCGGTCCTCCCGCTGGTGCTGGCGTGCGTGCCGGACGCTGTGCTGTCGATCGTCGGCTCCAATCCAACGGCGCAGGTGCGGGGACTTGCGAGCAATGCGGTTCGGGTGATCGCCGATGTCAGCGATGCGGAACTGAAGCAGCGTTACCAGGGTGCCCGCGTCGCTGTTGTTCCGTTGCGCTGTGGCGCGGGGGTAAAGCTGAAAGTGGTCGAGGCGCTGCGGGAAGGCCTGCCGCTGGTTACGACCGAGGTCGGTGTGCAGGGTCTGCCTGACCTGGCGAACATCGTGTCAGTGCGCTCCGAGTCCGCGGAATTCGCTGCGGCGGTGTGCGCGCTGCTGACCGATGACGCGCTGTGGACACAGCGATCGGTAACGCAGCTTGAATTTGCCCAGGCACGCTTCACGCTCGAAGCGCTGCGTGAGTCGCTGTTGGTGGCATTTGATCTGCCGGCGCTGACGCCGGTCACGCTGGCGGCGTAAGCTTCGGCTCCCCGAGCCCCCGTCATGGCCGGGCTTGACCCGGCCATCGTGCGTCCGTGAGCGTGCCTTGTCAGGAAGGTGCAAGTCCATCCTGGGCCTACCGACCAAGCCTGAAGCCAGAGGTAACTGCGTCATCGCGAGGTGGGGTGGGGAGCAATC
>DASXFW010000112.1:0-57061 GCA_036489395.1 Acetobacteraceae bacterium
GCACGCGGGCTTCGAGCTGCGCCTCGATCGAGAGCGGCACGTGCACCGCCATCTGGTCGCCGTCGAAATCCGCGTTGAAGGCGGTGCAGACCAGCGGATGAAGCTGAATCGCCTTGCCTTCGATCAGCACCGGCTCGAACGCCTGGATGCCCAAGCGGTGAAGCGTCGGCGCCCGGTTCAGCATCACCGGATGCTCGCGAATCACTTCCTCAAGGATGTCCCACACTTCGGGACGCTCCTTCTCCACCATCCGCTTCGCGGCCTTGATGGTCGTGGCGTGACCATACTTCTCAAGCTTCGAGTAGATGAACGGCTTGAACAGCTCGAGCGCCATCTTCTTCGGCAGCCCGCACTGGTGCAGCTTCAACTCCGGCCCGACCACGATCACCGAGCGGCCCGAATAGTCGACGCGCTTGCCCAGCAGGTTCTGCCGGAAGCGGCCTTGCTTGCCCTTCAGCATGTCGGACAGCGACTTCAGCGGACGCTTGTTGGCGCCCGTGATCGCGCGACCGCGACGGCCGTTGTCGAACAGCGCGTCCACGCTCTCCTGCAACATGCGCTTTTCGTTGCGCACAATGATGTCTGGCGCACGCAGCTCGATCAGCCGCTTCAAACGGTTGTTGCGATTGATCACGCGGCGATACAGGTCGTTCAGGTCCGACGTCGCGAAGCGACCCCCATCGAGCGGAACCAAAGGACGCAGCTCAGGCGGAATCACCGGCACCACGTCGAGGATCATCCACTCAGGCCGCGCCCCGGAATCGGCGAACGCCTCGATCAGCTTCAGGCGCTTCACCAGCTTCTTGCGTTTGGCCTCGGAGGAAGTCTCCTTCAGGTCGCCGCGCAGCTTTACCTTCTCTTCGTCGAGGACGATCTTGTGCAGCACCTTCTTGATCGCCTCGGCGCCGATACCGACCTCGAACTGGTCCTCGCCGAATTCATCCTGCTTGGCGAGAAGCTGATCCTCGGTGAGAAGCTGATGCAGCTTGAGATCCGTCGTGCCAGGCTCCAGCACCACGTAGCTCTCGAAGTACAGGATCTTCTCCAGCTCCTTCAGAGTCAGATCGACCATCAGGCCGATACGGCTGGGCAGTGACTTCAGGAACCAGATATGCGCGACCGGCGATGCCAGCTCGATGTGGCCCATGCGCTCGCGGCGCACCTTGGCCAGCGTGACCTCGACGCCGCACTTCTCGCAGATGATGCCGCGGAACTTCATCCGCTTGTACTTGCCGCACAGGCACTCATAGTCCTTGATCGGACCAAAGATGCGCGCACAGAACAGGCCGTCGCGCTCAGGCTTGAACGTGCGGTAGTTGATCGTCTCCGGCTTCTTGATCTCGCCGTACGACCAGGAGCGGATTTGCTCCGGACTGGCGATGTTGATGCGGATCTGGTCGAAGGTCATCGCCTGGCCGGTCTGACCGAGGATCTTCATCAGTTCGTTCATGTGGTTCGTACCCTTTTAATCGGGACAATCTCGTCATGGCCGGGCTTGACCCGGCCATCTACGCACGGAAGAGCGGGGGTGGATGGCCGGGTCAAGCCCGGCCATGACGGGTTGGGCATCAAGTCGCCGCGTGGCTGTCGAGATCGACGTTCAGGCCCAGCGACTTCAGCTCCTTCACCAGCACGTTGAAGCTCTCCGGCACGCCGGCCTCGAACGTATCTTGCTCGCGCACGATCGCCTCATAGACCTTGGTGCGGCCGGACACGTCGTCCGACTTCACCGTCAGCATCTCCTGCAAGGTGTAGGCGGCGCCGTACGCCTCCAGCGCCCAGACCTCCATCTCGCCGAAGCGCTGCCCGCCGAACTGCGCCTTGCCGCCCAGCGGCTGCTGCGTCACCAGCGAGTACGGCCCGATCGACCGCGCGTGGATCTTGTCGTCCACCAAATGGTGCAGCTTCAGCATGTAGATGTAGCCCACCGTCACCTTGCGCTCGAACGGCTCGCCCGTGCGGCCATCGACCAGCGTGACCTGGCCGGAGGTGTCCAGCCCGGCCTCGACCAGCATGCCCTCGATGTCCGACATGCGCGCGCCATCGAACACCGGCGTCGCGATCGGCACGCCCTTCTTCAGATTCTCGCTGAGCTCGATCAACTGGTCGTTGTCCAGGTTGGCGATCTGCTGGCTGTAGATCTCGTCGCCATACACATCGTGCAACCGCTCCAGCAGCTTCTCGCGCTGCGCGCCGGTGCGGCGGTAGGTCTCCACCAGTTCGCCGATCTGCGCGCCCAGCGTGGCGCAGGCCCAGCCCAGATGCGTCTCCAGAATCTGTCCCACGTTCATGCGCGACGGCACGCCGAGCGGGTTCAGCACCAGATCGACCGGCGTGCCGTTGTCGAGGAACGGCATGTCCTCCACCGGCACCACGCGCGACACGACGCCCTTGTTGCCATGCCGGCCGGCCATCTTGTCGCCCGGCTGCAGCTTGCGCTTCACCGCGATGAAGACCTTGACCATCTTCATCACGCCAGGCGGCAGCTCGTCGCCGCGCTGCAGCTTCTCTACCTTCGAATCGAACCGCGCCTGCAAGCGGCCCACCGCGGCATCGAACTCGCGCTTCAGCGTCTCGATCTCCGCCATCACCGCGTCGTCCTGCACGCCGATGTGGCGCCAGGCGCCGCGCGGGTGCTCGGCCAGCACCTCCTCGTCGATCACCGTGCCGGCCTTGATGCCCTTGAACCCGCCGGACGCCTTGCGGCCGAGCAGCTTCTCGCGCAGCCGGTTGAGGAACGACCGCTCCTGGATCGCCTTCTCGTCGTCGCGGTCCTTGGCCAGACGCTCGATCTCGGCGCGTTCGATCGCCATCGCGCGCTCGTCCTTATCGACGCCGCGGCGCGAGAACACCCGCACATCGACGATCGTCCCGGTGACGCCCGGCGGCAGCTTCAGCGACGTGTCGCGCACGTCGGACGCCTTTTCGCCGAAGATCGCACGCAGCAGCTTTTCCTCGGGCGTCATCGGGCTCTCGCCCTTCGGCGTGACCTTGCCGACCAGGATGTCGCCTGGATTCACTTCCGCGCCGATATAGACGATGCCGGCCTCGTCGAGGTTCTTCAGCGCTTCCTCACCCACGTTCGGAATGTCGCGGGTGATTTCCTCCTGGCCCAGCTTGGTGTCACGCGCCATCACCTCGAATTCCTCGATGTGGATGGAGGTGAACACGTCGTCGCGCGCGATCCGCTCCGAGATGAGGATCGAATCTTCGAAGTTATAGCCGTTCCACGGCATGAATGCGCACAGCGCGTTGCGCCCCAGCGCCAACTCGCCGAGCTCCGTCGAAGGCCCATCGGCGATGATGTCACCCTCGTAAACGTGGTCGCCCACCTTCACCAGCGGACGCTGGTTGATGCAGGTGCTCTGATTGCTCCGCTGGAACTTGCGCAGCCGGTAGATATCGACGCCCTTGGTGGTGCTGTCGTCGTTGGTCGCCCGCACCACGATGCGCGCGCCGTCGATCTGGTCCACCACGCCGGCACGCCGCGCGACGATCGTCGCACCGCTGTCGCGCGCCACCGCAAGCTCCATGCCGGTGCCGACCAGCGGCGCATCCGACTGGATCAGCGGCACCGCCTGGCGCTGCATGTTGCTGCCCATCAGCGCGCGGTTGGCGTCGTCGTTCTCCAGGAACGGGATCAGCGCCGCCGCGACCGACACAAGCTGCCTCGGCGACACGTCCACCGCGGTGACGTCCTCCGGCTTCACCAGACGGAAATCGCCCTGACGCCGCACCGACACCAGGTCCTGGGTGAAATGGCCATTCTCGTCCTGCGGCGCGTCGGCCTGGGCGACGACCAGCTTCTCCTCCTCCATCGCGGAGAGGTACTTCCAGCCGTCCTGCACCGTGCCGTCCTTCACCAGGCGGTACGGCGTCTCGATGAAGCCGTACTTGTTCACCTTGGCGTAGGTCGCGAGCGAGTTGATCAGGCCGATGTTCGGACCTTCCGGCGTCTCGATCGGGCAGATGCGGCCGTAATGCGTCGGGTGCACGTCGCGCACCTCGAAGCCGGCGCGCTCGCGCGTCAGACCGCCCGGACCCAGTGCCGACAGACGCCGCTTGTGCGTCACCTCCGACAGCGGGTTGGTCTGGTCCATGAACTGCGACAACTGCGAGGAACCGAAGAACTCGCGCACCGCTGCCGCCGCCGGCTTGGCGTTGATCAGGTCGTGCGGCATGACCGTGTCGATATCGACCGAACCCATGCGCTCGCGGATCGCCCGCTCCATGCGCAGCAGGCCGATGCGATACTGGTTCTCCATCAGCTCGCCGACGGAACGGACGCGCCGGTTGCCGAGGTTGTCGATGTCGTCGATCTGACCGCGGCCGTCCTTCAGCTCGATCAGCGTCTTCACGGTCTTCAGCAGGTCGTCCTTGCGCAGGATGCGCACGGAATCGGACACCTCGCTGCCGGGAATGCCCAGCCGCATGTTCATCTTCACCCGGCCGACCGCGGACAGATCGTAGCGATCGCCGTCGAAGAACAAGCCGCGGAACAAGCCCTCGGCGGTTTCCGGGGTCGGCGGCTCGCCGGGACGCATGACACGATAGATGTCGATCAGCGCGTCGTCGCGGTTGGAGTTCTTGTCCACCGCCAGCGTGTTGCGAATCCACGGACCGTTCGACTGGTCGATGGCGAGCGTCGGAAGCCGGGTGATGCCGGCGTCTTCCAACGCGGTCAGCTTGGCCTCGGTGAGCTCCTCGCCGGCCTCGGCGTAGATCTCACCGGTGTCCGTGTTGACCAGGTCTTCCGCCATGAAACGGCCGAGCAAATCGGCACGCCCCACCAGCACTTCCTTGGTCTTCTCTGCGATGCGGCGAAGCTGGCGAATGGTCAGCTTCGCTTCGGTGTCGGCGACCACCTCGCCAGTCTCGGCATCGACCAGCGGTTCCAGCAGCTTCATGCCGCGGAATGCATCCGGATCGAATGGCCGCGCCCAGCCCTTCGCCGTGTGATCGAATGCCACCTGGCCGTAGAAGTAGGTGAGGATCTCTTCCTGATCCATGCCGCGGATTTCGCCGAGCTCCAGCGTCTCGCCCTTCGCCTCCCGGGCGGCGCGCAGCGCTTCGGTCGGCTTGCCCTCCAGCGCATAAAGCAGCGTGGTGATCGGCAGCTTACGCTTGCGGTCGATGCGGACGTAAACGAGGTCCTTGCTGTCGAATTCGAAATCCAGCCAGGAGCCGCGATACGGAATGACGCGCGCGGCAAACAGGTACTTGCCGGAGCTGTGCGTCTTGCCCTTGTCGTGGTCGAAGAACACGCCCGGCGAGCGGTGCATCTGCGACACGATCACCCGTTCGGTGCCGTTGATGATGAACGTCCCATTGTCCGTCATCAGCGGCATGTCGCCCATGTAAACCGGCTGCTCTTTGATATCGCGGATGGACCGCGCGCCGGTGTCCTCGTCCACGTCCCACACGATCAGCCGCAGAATCACCTTGAGCGGCGCGGCATAGGTCATGCCGCGCTGGATGCACTCCTCAACGTCGTACTTGGGCTCCTCGAGTTCGTAATAGACGAACTCCAGCCGGCCGCGGCCGGCGAAATCGTCGATCGGGAAGACGCCCTTGAACACCTCCTGCAAGCCGGTCTGGGTCCGGTTGTCGGGATGCACGTTCATCTGCAGAAACGCTTCATAGCTGGAGCGCTGCACATCGATCAGGTTCGGCATCGGAGCCACTTCGGGGATGCGGCCGAAACTGCGGCGAATCCTCTTGCGTCCGGTAAAAGACCTGCTGATCGCGTTCATTGATTGTCCTGCCTGGCTGTCGTTACGCACGTGCTCTGGCCCGTTTGCCCCGGCCGTCCGGGCTCGCCTGTCCTGGAACGCAGAAACGGGACGGGAATCACGCTGATTCCCGCCCGCTTCCAGACCCGATCGGGGATGCGGCCCGGCGACGCCGCACCCCCGGATTTGGTTCGATCAGTCGTACTACTTGACCTCCACGGCGGCGCCCTGGTCCTCGAGCATCTTGCGGAGCTTCGCGGCCTCTTCCTTGTTGACGCCTTCCTTCACGGTCTTCGGGGCGCCTTCCACCAGATCCTTGGCCTCCTTCAGGCCCAGGCCGGTGATCGTGCGGATTTCCTTGATTACGTTGATCTTCTTGTCGCCCACCTTGGCGAGGATGACGGTGAACTCCGTTTGTTCCTCGACCGGAGCAGCGGCAGCGGCGGCGCCGGCGGCAGGTGCGGCGGCTGCCGCCACTGGGGCAGCGGCGGAAACGCCCCACTTGTCTTCCAGCAGCTTCGATAGCTCCGCAGCTTCCAGCACCGTGAGGCTGGACAGCTCGTCCACCAGCTTCTGCAGATCGGCCATGTTCGTGTGTTCCCTAATTTAGACGTTGGGTGGTGTTGTTCAAGCCGGTTTCACCGGCCGGTGTTCACTTTGCGTGCAGACAGGCATGCATTCACGATCGCGTGACCCTCGGTGAGTACCGAAGGGCCGATGATCCGGCCTATGCCGCCGCCCCCTCTTCCTGGGGCGTGGCCGCTTCATCCCGCCTGGCGAAGGCGCCAAAGACCCGCGCGAGTTGTCCGCCCGGCCCTTGCAGCACGCCGGCGATCCGCGTCGCGGGGGTGGAAATCATCCCCACGATCCGGGCTCGCAGCGTGTCCAGGCTCGGCAGCTCGGCCAGTGCCCGCACCCCGGCCGCATCCAGCGTCCGAGGGCCAAGCGACCCGCCGATCAGCACGAACTTCTCGTTGATCCTGGCGAACTCGACGGTTGTCTTGGCCACGGCCACCGGGTCCTGCGCCCAGGCGAGGGCGGTCGGTCCTTTCAGCAGCGGCTTCAATCCGTCGAATGGGGTCCCTTCCAAGGCGAGATGGGTCAGCCGGTTCTTCGCGACTCTGAAGGTCGCCCCCGCGGCTCGCATGCGGCGCCGGAGGTCGGTGGCCTCGGCGACCGTCAACCCCTTGTTCTGGGTGACGACGATCATCGAGACACCAGCCAACGCGTCATGCAGCCCGGCGACGAACTCCCGCTTCTCCGTACGGTCCAAGTCTCGTCTCCAGTTTGGCCCGGAGCGGAGGACCGCACCGGACCGGGTTGCCCAAGGGCCCGCTCCCCACGGCGCGCATGCCTGAGGGTGAGCCCGGTTCGCCTGTCCTGTAGTCGGAACCACCGTCACGTCTCCCCGGTCCGGGCTGGGGCCCGATCTGGGGGTGGGTCTGGTCTCCCGTCTCCCGCTCGCTGGCCTTGCGGCCGAATTAACCCCCAGGATCGACCCGAGGGACGTGCGGTCTCGGACAGGTAGCAGACGCACCGAGGTGCGCCCTACGCGCCAGCCCCTCCCGTCATCCCCGCGGAAGCGGGGACCCAGCGCTGGCCCTCGCTTGTGCGAGGGTGACGAACAAGAAACCGGCGTATCCTTACATACGTGCACCACGGCCCGCCAACGGCGTGGTTGAGGCGCGGACTGAGGGAAGGCCGGGGGAGTAGCGGAAAGCGGGGGGGAAGTCGAGGGGGGGTTCGATCCGTCGCCAGGGCAATCGCATCTGGGCACGGCGCTGTCATCTACGTCATGCCGACGAAGATCGGCATCCACGACTTCGATATGCGCGCGTGGGAAAGACGTGGCTGGCGAGCCTTCGCCCGCCATGATGAAACCTGCGACAGAGCCAAATGCGATCACCCTGATCCGTCGTGGGCAGCGGATGCAAGCAAGGGACGACGATTTCGTGGCTGTTGACACCATATGGCTTTCTGCACCATAAGAGTTTCCGAAATGAAGGCGGAGCAGCTCCTCTACGAGCGCATCGACTACAACGACGGCGGTATCGTGGAGATGGTGCTGTGGCGTGTGCCTTCGCCAGTCCCGCCATCGGTCCACAGACTGAAGTATTCCCTGTTTTACGGTCGCCCGGGTCTGCGAGAGGTCGGATACGACAATGAACGCGGAAAGGGCGACCATCGGCACTTTCAAGGCGCGGAGACCGCCTACACATTCATCACGGTAGAGCAATTGATGGCCGATTTCTGGTCCGACGTACGGACCCTGCGAGGTGACGAATGAGCGACGTGAAGATCACGGTTGGTGGTGCGATGGAAGAAGCAGCATCCCAGCGCTTCGTGGACGCATGGCACCGTGCGGAGCGTGGCGAGACTTTCCACGAGCGCCACCTGGCGTTCGAGAGTTGGGACGCCCTCGCCCGCGTGCTGACGGGAAAGCGAATGGAGTTGCTGCACTACGTTCACCGGCACGATGTAACCAGTGTGCGGGCGCTGGCGAAGGCACTGGGGCGCGATTACAGCAACGTCCATGCGGATGTTCAGGCGCTTACGGCGGCGGGCCTTCTCGACTCGGCCAATGGGAGTGTGCGGGCCGATTACGATACGATCGACACCAGGATCGCAATTTGAGATAGCAACCTACGAGCGTTTTGCCGCTCTACAGCTACCCCGCGACGCGTGGCGACGAAAACCGCGTCGTCAGCGTCGGGGTGCTCACAAGCTGGCTGATCGCGGTTGTCTGGACGGACCGGGACGATGTCCGTCGCAGCATCCCGATGAGGAGAGCAAGTCATGCCGAGGAAAGGCAATTTCGTCAGCTATTCGGCTAAGGAAGCCGCAGATCTCGCCAGCGAAGCCGACTGGGCCAAGGTTGCCGCAACCAGCCGCGATACGATCGAGCAACAGATGCTGGACGATCTCGGCCCGCTGCCGGAGGGCTGGGAAAAGACCGTCGTCATCGGCGTGCCGGAGCCGCGCCAGGCGATCAACATCCGGCTTGATGCCGAGGTACTGCGCTGGTTCAAGGCGCACGGGCCACGCTACCAGACCCGCATCAATGCCGTGCTACGCGCGTTCGTGTCAGCCAAACAGCGCGAGGAACGTGTGGACGCGCCGTCGAAGAGCGTGCGGGGCAACCGGTCGCAAAACCGCTCCCGCAGCGCGATCTCACCGGCAGCCTAACCTGCCCCGACGCTACCCCGCCAGCGAACTCACATCCACCCGCACGCCCGGTCCCATCGTGGACGACAGCGACACCTTCTGCACGTAGGTCCCCTTCGCCCCGGTCGGCCTGGCCTTCTGGATCGCGTCCGCCAGCGCGCGCGCGTTCTCCAGCAGCTTCTCTTCGTCGAAGCTCGCCTTGCCGATGCCGGCGTGGATGATGCCCGCCTTCTCGGCGCGGAACTCGACCTGGCCGCCCTTGGCCGCGGTGATGGCGCCCTTCACGTCCTGCGTCACGGTGCCCAGCCGCGGGTTCGGCATCAGCCCCCGAGGCCCGAGGATCTTACCCAGCCGCCCGACCACGCCCATCATGTCGGGCGTCGCGATGCAGCGGTCGAAGGCGATCTCGCCGGCCTGGATCTTCTCTGCCAGGTCCTCGGCACCCACCACGTCGGCGCCGGCGGCCTGGGCTTCCTCGGCCTTCGCACCGCGGGCGAACACGCCGACGCGCACCGTCTTGCCGGTACCGTTCGGCAGGGTGGTCAGCCCGCGGACCATCTGATCGGCGTGGCGCGGATCGATGCCGAGGTTCATCGACATCTCGACCGTCTCGTCGAACTTGGCCTTGGCGTTCTGCTTCACCAGCTTGATCGCCTCGGGCAGCGGGTAGGCCTTGGTGCGGTCGATGGTCGCCGCGGCCGCCGTCAGACGCTTGTCGTTCGCCATGGCTCAGCCCTCCACCACAGTCAGGCCCATCGAGCGGGCGGAACCGGCCAGCATGCGCATCGCCCCCTCGACATCGTTGGCGTTCATGTCCTTCATCTTGATCTCGGCAATCTCCCGCAACTGGGAGGTGGTCACCCGCCCGACCGGGGCGTTCTTGCCCGCCGCCGTGGTGCCCTTGTCCACCTTGGCCGCCTTCATCAGGAAATACGTGTTGGGCGGCGTCTTCATGACGAAGCTGAAGGTGCGGTCGGCGAACGCGGTGATGACCACGGGGATCGGCATCCCGGGTTCCATGCTCTGCGTTACCGCGTTGAATTCCTTCACGAAGGCCATGATGTTCAGGCCGCGCTGGCCGAGCGCGGGGCCGACCGGCGGCGACGGGTTCGCCTTGCCGGCGGGAATTTGCAGCTTGATGTAGCCGACGATCTTCTTCGCCATGATCCCTGGTCCTTGAGCCGTGTTACCCGGGGACCGCGGTGCAAACGACGATGGCGCCCCGGTGGCGCGCAGCGTCTCCCGCGTTCCGTTTGGAGGCGGGCGTGTAGCGGATGGTGGGGGTTGGGGCAAGGGGGCGGGTTGGCGCCGGGTCGTGCGGGGTGACACGGTCCCGTCCGTTCCGTCATTGCCGGCCTTGAGCCGGCCATCTGCGCACTGCCCCGGCGAACGCTCGTCAGGCGGCGGCATTGTCGGAATGAAAGTCGGCAAGGAAGAAAGTTTTTACGCAGATTTCAGGAGATGCACGCAAAGCACGCAGATAGGAATTGAATGCATTACAGGTGGTTCACTACGCGCTTGATCTCCAGACGCGGCAGACCGAAGTTCAACAGCAGGCAAAGTTGCAAGCCTGTCCCTTTCAGATAGTTGACGCATTGCATTCGATGAATCTCTTCCAGCGCCCTGACGGATTTCAGTTCGACCAGGACGGACTGCCCGACCAGCAGGTCAACAAAATACTCGCCGACCGCCACGCCGCGGTATGTCACTGTAATCCCGTGCTGTTGCTCGACGGTGATCCCATGGTCGCGCAGTTCAAGCGCCAGTGCATTCTCATACACCTTCTCCAGAAATCCGGCACCGAGCGTATTGAGCACCGCAAACGCGCAGCCGATGATTTCCCCCGACAGCGCATTGAGTTCGGTCTTATCCGCGTGTTCTGCGTGCATCTGCCTGCATCTGCGTAAAACCTTTCTTCGCGATGCTACGAGCAAATGATTGCCAAAGTGTTGACGCACCGCCACTGCCCGCAGCGGACCCTACGCCCCCACCGCCATCCAGGCCCCGGCCGCCACCATCACCCCGCCGCCAATCCGCCCGATCCACACCCCGCGCGGCAACAGCTTCTCGGCGAATACGAACGCCGCGACCGCCGCCACCCACAGCAGGTTCATCACCCCCACAACGAACAGCAGCGCCATCAGCACCCAGCAGCAGCCGAGGCAATACGCGCCATGCTCCAACCCCATTCGCAGCGCGCCGATCCAGCCGTCGCGCCAGTGGTTCAACACGAACGCGAAGGGCGAACGGCAGTGTCGGAGACACGCCTGCTTCAGTGGTGTGAACTGATAAATCCCGGCCACGATCAGCAGCACCCCGCCAACCACCGGGCTGACCGTTGTCAGAGACGGTGACAGCAGCGCAAGCCGGTCCAGCGCCCATTGCGCCACCGTCGCCGCAACGGAGAACGCGCCCCATACAACCAGGTAACCAAGCGTGAAGACCACCGTCGGGACATAACGCTGACCACGCACCCGCTTGCTGCTGTTCACCGTAGCGAACATCAGGATCATCGGCGCCGCGCTCGGCAGCATCATGCCGAGCATCATCACCCACCACATCGCGAAGGTCAGAGCGAAGATCGCGGCCGTCCACGGTGCGGGCATCGGCATGGACATGCCCGGCATCGAGTTCATGTCCATCGCGGACATGTCGCGACCGAGCAAGATCAGCCACACCCAGGCAACCGCGGTGACACCGAGCAGCGCGGAGAGAATGACGGTGCGATCGAGGCGGCGCGTCATGCGGGAAACGCGCTACGCGGCCCAGGCGAACGGCGCGAAATGTCCGTTATTCCCCTTCCCCGTCATGTCCAGCGCCAGCCCGAACCCCTGCACGTGCAATTCCTTCGCCTGTGCCAGAGCCAGTCGCCGGTTCGCCGGATGCGAGGTGTTGTCGATATACATCGGCTGGCCGTTGTTGTTGCGCGGCTCGACGCCGGCGATCTCGAACGACACGATGCCGGGGATGGATACCGATCGTTTCAGCCCGTCCATGTGGAAATCGATCGGCCGGAACACCACGCCGCGGAAGTCGGTGACCAGCGCGCTGTGGATGCGGCCCGGCGTGCCGCCGACCTGGCCGCTGACGATCGCCGCCAGGGCCTGCCGCTGCGCATCGTTTGCGCGTTCATCCACGACGCAGCCCAGCACCCAATTCCCGTCCGCCATCACCTGGCCCGAGCGCAGCACCAGCGCGAACGACAGCCCGTCCAGCGCGACGCCGCCCGACTGTCCTTTGTCGATGCGGAAGATCAACGCCGCGGTGCAGTGCTCATGCGTCGCCGGTCCCTGCGGATTGGTGAAGACGCACGGACACAGATAGTCGCAGTTGCAGCTTTCCATATATTCGCCGCTAAGCTGCCAGTTGCTGCCTGACATGTCGGCTACTCCGCTGCCGCGAGCGCTGGTTGCGCGTGCTGGAACTGTGCGAGCAAGCGCGCCTCGGCCGCCTTCGCCTGCGCGACGCTCTGCTGCTTGATGTGGCCGTAGCCGCGGATGCGCTCTGCGGCGGAGAGTACTTCGATGGCAGCCGCGTGGTTATCCGGCGTCAGGACTGGCAGCACCGATGCCACCAGCGATTCGTACTCGGCGATCAGCCGACGTTCCATCTTGCGCTCCGCCGTGTGGCCGAATGGATCGAGCATGGTGCCGCGCAGGAATTTCAGCTTCGCCAGCACGCGGAATGCCGGCATGATCCACGGGCCGTATTCGCGCTTGACCAGATGGCCGTGCGCATCACGCTTCGCAGTCAGCGGCGGGGCGAGATTGAACGCGACGCGGTAGTTGCCTTCGAACTGTGCTTCCAGGTTCTTATGGAACGCCGGATCGGCATAGAGTCGCGCCACTTCGTATTCATCCTTGTAGGCCATCAGCTTGTACAGCGTGCGCGCCACGGTTTCAGTGAGCCCGGTCATGCCTTTCAGCCGCCCGGCCTCCGCCACCGCAACAGACTGCACTGTCGCGCGATAACGCGCGGCGTAGGCCTCGTTCTGATAGGTGGCCAGCAGGTGGGCACGATGCTCGACCAGCGCGCCGACATCGTCTGTCGGCGCCGGTGCCGCATGCAGCGCCGGCCGCGCGACATTCTCCACATACGGCAGATCGGCGGCGGCACGGCGGCCCCAGGCGAAGGTCTCCTGGTTCTTGTCCACCGATATGCCGTTCAGCTTGATCGCCTGCAGGATCGAATCGAGGCTCAGCGGGATCAGCCCCTTCTGAAACGCGTAGCCCAGCATGAACAGATTGGTGGCGATGGAATCGCCGAGGATGGCGGTGGCGAGCGTGGTGCCATCGACGAACAACGCGTTATCGCTGCCAACCGTGTCGCGGATGCGCTTGCGCATCGCGGCTTCCTGGAAGTCGATCTCGTTGTTGCTGACGAAACCCGCCGGCGGCGTCACCGCGCTGTTGACGACCGCGCGCGTTACGCCAGGTTCCATCGAGGCGAAGGCTTCGGGGTTGGTCGCCACCACCATGTCGCAGGCCAGCACCAGCTTCGCCGCGCCGGCGGTGATGCGGGCGGCGTGGATTTCCTGCGGCGTGGCCGCGATGCGCACGTGGCTCAGCACCGCGCCGTTCTTCTGCGACATGCCGGTGTGGTCGAGCACGGTGCAGCCCTTGCCTTCGAGATGTGCCGCCATGCCGATCAACGCGCCTACGGTGATCACGCCGGTGCCGCCAATGCCGGTGATGAGGATGCTGTAGGGTTTGTCGATCGCAGGCAGTATCGGAAGGGGCAGACCCGCAGCGGGATCCGCCTCGCGCGTCATCGGCCTGGCCTTGCGCGGCGCACCGCCATATACGGTGACGAAGCTCGGGCAGAATCCCTTCAGGCAGGAAAAATCCTTGTTGCAGGCTGACTGATCGATGCGGCGCTTGCGGCCGAGCGAGGTCTCGGCCGGCTGCACCGACACGCAGTTCGATTGCGTGGAACAATCGCCGCAGCCTTCGCACACGGCCTCGTTGATGAAGACGCGCTTCTGCGGATCGGGGAAGGTGCCGCGCTTGCGGCGGCGGCGTTTCTCTGCCGCGCAGGTCTGGTCGTAGATCAGGATCGACAGGCCCGCAGTCTCGCGCAGCTCGCGTTGCACCTGGTCGAGTTCGTCGCGATGGCGGATTTCCACGCCCGGTGCGAAGCCGGCGTCGGGTTCGTATTTGTTCGGTTCGTCGCTGACGACGACGATCTTCTTCGCACCTTCGGCGGCCATCTGGCGGCTGATCTGCGGCACTGTCAGGCCGCCCTCGACGCGTTGGCCGCCGGTCATGGCAACAGCGTCGTTGAACAGGATTTTGTAGGTCATGGTGACGCCGGATGCGGCGACGGCGCGGATGGCGAGAAGTCCGCTGTGCGAATAGGTGCCATCGCCGATGTTCTGAAAGACGTGCGGTTCGTTGGTGAACGGCGCCTGGCCGATCCAGGCGGCGCCCTCGGCACCCATGTGACTCCACAGATGCGTCTGCCGCTCCGGCATGAAAATCGCGAGTGAATGGCAGCCGATTCCGGCGAGCGCGCGGCTGCCGTCCGGCACGCGCGTCGATGTGTTGTGCGGGCAGCCGGAGCAAAAGAAGGGCGGGCGAGTCAGCAGCGGCGGCAGGCGGTTGGCGCGGGTTTCCAGCTCGCGCAGGCGCGCCAGTCGCTGGTGCAGCGCGGATGCGTCGGGGTGCATGCGCAGCAGGCGCTCGGCGATGACGCGGGCGATGGTGATGGGGGATTGCTCGCCCTCGCTGGACAGCAACGGGCTGCCGTCTTCCGCCTGCTTGCCGATCAACACCGGGCGGTCGGGCGTGTTGAACAAGACCTTGGCGAACTGGTCCTCGATGAAGCCGCGCTTTTCCTCGACGACGAGAATCTCTTGCAGGTCGCGCGCAAATGCCCGCGCCGACTGCGCTTCCAGCGGCCAGGTCAGGCCAATCTTGTACAAACGGATGCCGAGTGACGCAGCTTCGTCATCGGTCAGGCCGAGCTCGTCCAGCGCCTCGCGCACGTCCAGCCACGACTTGCCCGATGCGGCAATGCCGAGCCGGGGCCGGTGGCTGTCCACCACGATCCGATCCAGCCGGTTGGCGCGCGCGAACGCCGCCACCGCGGCCATCTTCGGGCCGTGCAGCCGGCGCTCCAGGTCCAGCGCCGGATCGGGGCGGCGGATGTTCAGCCCACCCGGCGGCATTTCGAAATCCGTCGGGATGACGATCGCCGGGCGCAAAGGATCGACCTCGACCGAACCGGACGTTTCCACGGTCTGGCCCACCGCCTTGAAGCTGACCCAGCAGCCGGAGAACCGCGACAGCGCGAAACCCAGCATGCCGAAGTCGAGATAATCCTGCAGCGTCGCCGGATTCAGCACCGGAATCATCGCCGCCGCCATCACTTGCTCGCTCTGGTGCGCCAGCGTGGAGGAGCTCGCGCCGTGATCGTCGCCCAGCACCGCGATGACGCCGCCATGCGGCGAGGTGCCCGCGGCGTTGGCATGCTTGAACGCGTCGCCGCAACGATCGACACCGGGCCCCTTGCCGTACCAGATGCCGAACACGCCATCGAATTTCGCGCCGGGGAACAAACCGACCTGCTGGCTGCCCCAGATCGACGTCGCGGCCAGGTCTTCGTTCAGTCCGGGATTGAAGCGGATGTTGTGGTCTTCAAGGAATTTGCGCGCGGAATGCAGCGCCGTGTCGTAGCCACCCAGCGGCGAGCCGCGATAGCCGGAGATGAATCCGGCCGTGTTCAGGCCGTTGGCACGGTCGCGCGCCTGCTGCATCAGCGGCAGGCGGACCAGCGCCTGGATGCCGGTCAGATAGACGCGGCCCTTATCGAGCGTGTACTTGTCGTCGAGGCTGACGGTCGCCAATTCCACGGTGCCTCACTCCTCCTGCGGGCGGCGCGCGTTGACCTGCCGCCGGGTTGTCCCGCGTTTTGCCACAGACGGGCCGGAATTGCACACGACCCGATTTGCCAGATCATTGCCGCGTGCAAGGACCCCGGGGAATTTCATTCCCCTTCGCGTTCGTACCAGACGCGCCCGTCCTTCACCGTCATCTGCACCAGCAACTGCCGCCGCGCGGTAATCGTGTCGCCGTCGCTGTCGCGCAGCTCCACGTTCGCATCGCGCAGCTCGAACACCGACACGTCCGCATTCGCGCCCGGTTTGAGCGTGCCGACCGTACCTTCATAGCCCATGATCCGCGCCGGCACCGACGTCGCGCGGCGGATCACCTCGTCCAACGGCATGCCGAAATGCAGCAGCTTGGTCATCGTCGTCGGCAGGTCCCACACCGGCCCGCGCGTCGCGGTGGTGAAGGTCAGGTCGGTCGAAATCGTGTCGGTCATGAAGCCCTGATCCAGCGCCCGCTGCGTCATGCGGAAATTGAAGTGGTTCCGGCCATGCGCACAGTCGAAGATGATGCCGGCGCGTTGCGCCTCGATGATCTCCTTCAACACGAACTCCTTCTCCTGGCCCATGATGCCATGCGCGCGCCCGTGATAGCAGTGCGTGACGATGTCGCCTGGCTTCATGTGCTCTATCAGCGCGGGCAGCGGCACCGGCGAGTCGGTGATGTGCATCATCATCGGCACGCCGCCCGCCATGTCGGCCGCACGGCGCGCCAGCTTTACCGGCTCGGCCGAGTATTCCCAGACCAGGCCTGGACCGAATCGCAGCTTTACACCGAACGCCAGGTCCGGATTCTCGATGATCGTGCGTGCGCAACCTTCGGGATCGGCGTAGGGCAGATGCGACAGCTCGCCGCCGCGCGCCGTGCCGGTGATGCCGATGGCCGACAGATTGACCAGCGCGCGAACGCGCGTGTGCACTGCGGTGTCCAGCATATGCCGCAGTCCGGCAAAATTCGCCGAGCCCGCGCTGCCTGCGTCGCATAATGTGGTGACGCCGCTGCAACTGCAGAAGCGATCCGTGTGCCCGCCCATGTCGTGCGCGTTGACGAAAACATGTGCGTGCATATCGACCAGACCCGGCGTGACCAGCCGACCCTTCACGCTGATCGACTTGCGCGCCTCGTTCCCTGGCAGCGACGGCGCAACCGCGGCGATCTTGCCCCCGGCGATGCCGATATCCATGACGCCGCGCAGGCCCGCGCTGGGATCGACCACCTCGCCGCCGGTCAGCAACAGGTCGTATTTCATCGCTTCCCCCATTTCGTATCCGCTGGATCGTCCATCGCAGCGGGGTTCCTGACAAGCGGCCATTGTGCAACGGTGCGAGCCGATGGGGGGATCGAACGATATGCAATCCTACGACTACATCGTCGTCGGCGCCGGATCGGCCGGCGCGGTCGTCGCCAACCGGGTTTCCGCCGATCCGCGCAACAAGGTCCTGTTGCTGGAGGCGGGTCCTGCCAGCCATCCCTGGTCGCGCATTCCGATCGGCTACGCGCGGCTGATCACCAATCCTGCGGCGAACTGGCTCTATTCGTCCGAACCGGAAGCCAACACGAATGGCCGCAAGCTGGCGGTACCGCGTGGCAAGCTGCTGGGCGGTTCCAGCTCGATCAATGGCATGGCATTCGTGCGCGGCCAGGCGCAGGATTTCGACACCTGGGCGCAGATGGGCAATCACGGCTGGAGTTACGAAGATGTCCTGCCGTTCTTCAGGCGCATGGAACGTTATGACAGCGGCGGCGACGACACGTATCGTGGACGCGAGGGCCCACTGCGCGTCACCAATCCGCCGCCGAAGCTGCCGATCTTTGCCGCGCTGATCGAGGCCGCCGGCCAGGTCGGCATTCCGCACAACCCGGATTACAATGGCGCCACGCAGGAAGGCATCGCCATGAGCCAGGCGACGATCTCCGCTGGCCGCCGCATGAGCACGGCGCATTGTTACCTCGATCCGATCCGCACGCGCGCGAATCTGCATATCGCATCGGATGCCCTGGCCGAGGCTCTGGTGCTGGATGGCCGGCGCTGCGTGGGCGTGCGCTATTCGGTGCATGGTACTCAGCAGGAGGCGCGTGCGGAGCGTGCGGTCGTGGTCAGTGCCGGCACGATCAACTCGCCGCAGCTTCTGGAGCTTTCGGGCATCGGCCAGCCGGAACGCCTGCGTGATCTCGGCATCGACGTGCGTCATGCTCTGCCGGGCGTCGGCGAGAACCTGCGCGATCATTATGCGCCGCGCACGCGCTGGGCGATCGGCGCGAAGGGCATCACCTATAACGATACCGCCCGCGGGATCGGTCTGGCGCGCCAGGCGATGCGTTATGCATTCTCACGCGACGGTTTGCTCGGTGCGGTGGCGGCGCCGATCCGGGCGTTCGTCTGTTCGCGCGAGGGCCTGGAAGCGCCGGACGTACTGCTCGGCTGGGTGCCGATGCTGACCGAGCCTGGCCCGCGTGGCCCGGTGATTTCCCACCAGTCCGGCATGACCTGCTACGCGCATCCGATGCGGCCGGAGAGCAAGGGGCATATTCACATAAGAGCAGCCGACCCGCGCCAGCCGCCGTCGATCAATTTCAACTTCCTGTCCTCGCCGATCGATGCGGAGATCACCGCGCGCGCGGTGCGGATCGCGCGGTCAGTGATGACGGCGCCGGCGATGGCGCGGCTGCATGTGACGGAGCTCGCGCCGGGGTCGTCGCAGACGACAGACGATGAGATACTGGATTGGGTGAAGCGTGCGGCGGAAACCACGTATCATCCGGTCGGCACCTGCAAGATGGGCGCTGATCCGATGGCGGTGGTGGACGCACGGCTGCGGGTGCACGGCATTGCCGGGCTGCGCGTCGCCGACGCGTCGATCATGCCGACGCTGACGTCGGGTAACACCAATGCACCGTCGATCATGATCGGCGAGAAGGCGGCCGCCATGGTGGTGCAGGACGCGGGTGCGTGAAGCCGGAAAGCCCGTGCGTCCGGATGGGCGTACCCACCCATGACGGGGAGAATTGACACATGATGCCCGCCCAGTACACGGATGCGTGCCCTTCATCGAATATGCAGCAGAACATGGCGAACGACTCTGGAACGCCCCTCACTCCGGCGCAGTGCCTGGATTTCCGCCGCCTCGCCGGCATGATGATCCCGCCGGATGCAGAGTTCGGCATCCCTGGTGCCGACGATGTGGCGATCTTCGATGATATCCTGCGCGCGATCGGTCGCGACCTTGCCGACGTGCGCGCCGCGTTGACGCAGCTTGCCGCGCTGTCCGGCGGTGCATTCGCCGAACTCGACATCACCCGCCGCGAGGCCATTGCCGAAGCGTTCCTCGCACGCGACGCGCCCGACATGGCAGCGCTCGGCCGCGTCGTCCTGCAATGCTATTATCGCGACGACCGCGTGGTTCGCGCGCTGGGCCTGGAACCACGCGCACCCTTCCCCAAAGGCCACACGCTGGAACAAGGCGACTGGTCGCTGCTGGATCCCGTGCGCAGCCGGCCGAAAATGTGGCGAGACGTGGCATGACCGCACGCAATGACATCGTCGATGTGCTGATCATCGGCTCCGGCGCGTCGGGCGCCGCCGTGGCGTGGAGCCTGGCCGACACGAAGATGAAAATCCTCTGCCTGGAGCAAGGGGATTGGATGAAGCCCGGCGACTTTCCCAGCAACGGCCGCGACTGGGAAGCGCGCCGCTTCGCCGATTTCGACATCAGCCCGAACCGCCGGGCGCGGCCCACGGACTATCCGGTCAACGACGACAACTCACCGATGAAGGTGGCGAACTTCAACGGCGTCGGCGGCGGCACCGTCTTCTACACCGCGCATTTCCCGCGCATGCATCCATCCGATTTCCGCGTGCGCACGCTGGATGGAGTGGCCGACGACTGGCCGGTCGATTACGCGACGCTGGATCCGTTCTTCGCCGAAAACGACCGCATGATGGGCGTGTCCGGCCTGGCCGGCGATCCCGCGTATCCGCCGCACCAGCCACCGATGCCGCCGATACCGATGGGCCGGACCGGCACCCGGTATGCTCAAGCGATGAACAAGCTTGGCTGGCACTGGTGGCCGTCCGACACCACCGTCGCCACCACCGAATATGACGGGCGCGCGCCGTGCATCAATCTCGGCCACTGCACGCCAGGCTGCGCGCAGGGTGCGAAGGCGAGCACCGACATCACCTATTGGCCGAAGGCGATCCGTGCCGGCGTCGAATTGCGCACGCGCTGCCGGGTGCGGGAGATCACGGTCAACGAACACGGCATGGCCGCCGGCGCGGTGTATTACGATGCCGATGGGATCGAACGATTCCAGCCAGCCGAGATTGTCATCCTGGCATGCAACGGCATCGGAACGCCGCGGCTGCTGCTGCTGTCGCAGTCCGGCCGGTTTCCCAACGGGCTGGCCAATTCCAGCGGCCTGGTCGGCAGGAACCTGATGCTGCATCCCTGGCCGCATGTCCGCGGCTATATCGACGAGGAAGTGGACGGCGACCGCGCCCCGATGACGGTGCTGTGGAGCAAGGAGTTCTACGAGACCGATCCGGCCCGCGATTTCGTGCGCGGCTATACGTTGCAGTTCACCCGCGGCACCGGCGTGGTCAATGAAGCGGTCACCAGCGCCGCCGCTGGACTGCTGCCGTGGGGCAAGGAGCATCACCGCGTCTATCGCAAGCTGCTGTACCGCCGCCTGCAGATCGGCATCGCCTGCGAGGACCTGCCGGAAGAACATAACCGCGTGACGCTCGATCCCGTGCTGAAGGATGGCAGCGGCATTCCCGCGCCACGGATCGACTACACGATCGGCGAAAACACGTGGCGCATGATGGAACATGGCATCGCACGGGCCTCGGAGATCCTGACCGCCGCGGGTGCGACCAATCTTTATACGTCACGCACCATCCTCAACAGCCCCGGGCATTTGCTCGGCACGGCACGGATGGGGGATGACCCGGAGCGCTCCGTCGTCAATTCCTGGGGCCGCGCGCACGACGTGAAGAACCTGTTTGTTGTCGATGGCAGCATCTGGGTCACATCAGGCGGGGTGAACCCGACATCGACCATCCAGGCGCTCGCTTTGTATATCGCCGACGCGATGAAGCAACGGCTGGCGACATTGTTCGACTGACCACCTGTCATTGCGAGGCCGCTTGGCCGAAGCAATCTCCCGCGGGAGATTGCTTCGGCCAGGCGGCCTCGCAATGACAGTCCGACGCGGCCGCCTCGCAATGACAGCATCCGTTCAGGCGATCGTCAGGCCGGGGCGGTTGCGTAGCGTTCCAGCTCGGCCTCCTCGATGACCGAGTTCATCATGAACTGGAAAATGCCAGCACCGATCAAGGTAATGGCCGCGCCGACCGCCAGTGCCACGACGAACGAGCCGGTCACATCGACGATGAACCCGGTCAGGATCGGCGACAACGTGCCGCCGAGGAAGCCGGCGAAGTTCTGATTGCTCGCGGCCGACGCGCAATATGCCTGCGGCGTCACGGCTGTTACCAGGATCCATTTGCAGGTGATGCCGAACTGCATGAAGAACATGGCGAGCGAAATGCAGGCGATGGCCGCAGCGGCACCGGTGGCCATGGCGGCCAGGCCGGTGAAGATCGCCGACGCGAGCAACCCAAGGATCAGCGGCCGGCGCCGGCTGGCAATCAGCTCGACGCCGTGCTTGACCAGCCGATCGGACAGCCACCCGCCGCACAACGCGCCGAAGAACGCGCAGATCAACGGCACCGAGGCGAGGAATCCGGTCTTCGCGATGCTGATGTGCTGCTGCATTTCGAGATAGGCGGGCAGCCAGGTCTGGTACATCCACGTGATGTAGCCAGTGCAGAACGCGCCGAGCATCAGTGCCCACATCGCCTTGAAACGGAACAGCAAGGACCACTCGCGCACGGTCACCGAGGATTTCGCGGTACGGTTCGGCCGCAGATAGGCTTCATCCTGTGCCGACAGCACCTGCTTTTTCGGGTCGCGGTAGATCAGGAACCACAGGCTCGCCCCGACAATCCCGGCCAAACCCATGACGATGAACATCACCCGCCAGTTCCACACGAGCATGATCGTGGTGAGGATCGGCGGAGCGAGGGTCGGGCCGATATAAGCGCCGGATGTATAAACGCCGCTGGGCGTGCCGCGGTCCTTCACGTCGAACCAGTCGCTGACCGAACGCGTGGCCGATGGGAAGCAGGGTGCCTCGGAGGCGCCGAGGCCGATGCGCGACAGCATCAACTGGATGAAGCTGCCAGCGATGCCGCCGGCGGCCTGGAACACCGACCAAACGATCATGCAAACGCCGACGAGCGCCTTCGGGCCGATGCGGTCGAGCAAATAACCAGACGGCAACTGGGCAAATCCGTAGGTCAGCGCCCAGGCCGAGCCCAGCGCGCCGATCGCGGTGGCGTTGATGCCGAATTCCTGGCGAATGCGCAGGTTGCCGATCGCGAGCGTCGAGCGGTCCATGTAGTTCATCGCGATGGCCGCGGTGACGAGGATGATGGCGACCCACTGCATGCGGCGCAGTTGGGGTGACGGTCCGCTTGGCGGCATGTTCTGTGGTCTCCTCCCGGTTATTGCCCGGCCTTCACCTTGTTCAAGGCAATGCCGCGACAAGCACCGACGGCGACCGAACGTTTGACAAAGGTCTATCCCGGAGCGTGGCATGGGTCGCCGGCGGCCCGCAAGATGCGCCGGCGGGTGCGAGGGCGTGACGAACGCCGGCAAATCGCGCAGGCTGGTGTGAGAAAACGACGGCAGGAGGAAACCGATGGACGCGATGGTCGAGGACACGCGGCTACCGGACGACATCGACGCGCAACCCGTGGTGCAGGCGGCCGCCGCCCTGCATGCGGAGCTGCGCCGCTACAAGGATCAGCTCGAGCGGGAGCAACGCTTGCCGCCGCCGCTGGTGGAACAAATGCACGCGGCGGGTTTCTATCGCATGGTGATCCCGCGTTCGCTGGGCGGTCTGCAAGTCGATCCGCTGACCTATACCCGCGTGGTGGAGCTGCTTGCCGAGGGCTGCGGCTCGGTCGGTTGGAACCTTGCGAATAACAGCATCGGCCAGCTTGTGACGCTGGGCCTACCGGATGAAGGCGTGCAGGAAGTGCATGGCCAGGGCACGCCGTCGGTCATGGCGGGCACCGCGGTGCAGGGCGGCGGCACGGCGGTGGAGGTGCCGGGCGGCTATCGCGTCACCGGGCATTGGACGTTCGGCAGCGGCTGCCGGGAAAGCTCGTGGATGCTGGGAAGTTTCGCAGTGCTTGACGACGATGGCGAGCCGCGACGCGGCTCGGACGGCAAGACGCTGTTCTGGCGCGGCGTGTTTCCCAAGTCGGAAGCGGAGATCGTGCCGGATAGCTGGGACGTGGCGGGACTGCGCGGCACCGGCAGTTTCGACTGGACGGTGAAGGACGTTTTCCTGCCGGAACGGCGCAGCATGGTGCATGCCGGCATCCCGCTGGACAATCAGTGGTCGCGCTGGCCTGGCGTAACCTACGCGCTGCCGACGCAGTGTTGGGTGGGGCCGCACCACAGCTCGGTCATAACAGGCATCGCGCGCGCCGGCATCGAGGCGCTGATCGCTCTGGCGATAGAAAAGACGCCGCGCGGACGGACGTTCCGGCTGTGCGACAATCCGCAGGTGCAGGACGATGTCGGGCGCGCGGATGCGATCCTCAATTCCGGGCGCGGCTATCGCAGCGCGACGATCCGCGAGGTCTGGGACACGATCGCGTCCGGGCGGGAGACGACGCTGGAGCAGCGGGTGCGGTGCCGATTGGCCTCGACCCATGCGGCGGATTGCGCGCGTGAGGCTATGGAGATGATGTACCGGCACGGCGGCAGCACGTCGTTCAAGCGCGAGAGTCGGCTGGCGGAATGCTGGCGGGATCTGCAGGTGGTGGGGCAGACGGTGACGATCGGGGCGGAGTGGTATCCGATCTGCGGGCGCGGACTGATGGGGATGGATACGGGGCCACGACTGCGGTAGGGCGGGGTGAAAGGTGAGCTACTCGAACAGCTCGGCGTGAGTGCCGGCACGCACGAAGACAATGATGCCTGTGCGGCTGCCGTCATCGATCTTGTACGCCAAAAGGAAATCGCCGCCGATGTGGCATTCGCGATGCCCATCCCAATCGCCACCCAGGGCGTGATCACGCCATTCCGGCGCCAGCGGACCATCGTTGGCGATCAGCAGCAGCATGGCCTCCTTCAGCCTGTTCATGTCGTACCGCCCTGAGCGCGACAGCCGTTCCCAATCCTTGAGGAAGGTTCTGGCGTAATCGGCCGCCCTGGGCGGGCGAGCCCGCTTACTTTCGGCGGTTCTTTTCAAGGTCATTGAACAAGTCGGCTGCCTTCGCGAAGCGTGCGCGGCGAGTGCGGACGATCGCGTCAGCCTCCTGCATGGCGGCGCGCGTTGCGGCGTTCGGCACCTTCAGGGGGAACGGCAACTGTTGTTCCGCGACCACGCGCATCAGGAATACGCGCACGGCATCGGACACCGACAGGCCCATCGCCGCCAGGGTTTCCGTTGCCTGCGCCTTGATATTTTCGTCCAGGCGGATGTGCACCATTGTGGTGGCGGCCATGCTGACCTCATTCCCATTCTGCGATACATTGTATCTCAGAAGGCCGCCCGGCGCAAGCTCAGGCGTTGATGGTCGGGCGGGTGCGATCAGCGCCGGCTCTCGAAGCAAGGATCCGTCAGATGCCAGTCAGCAGAATGTCGAGCGCACGCAGGATCGCATCATGGTGCTGCGATAGCGAAGCAACGCGATGCCGTAGTTCGCGGAGCGGCACGGTCGCTATCGCCTGCGTCAGCATGACGTTCCGTTGCCCGTCGATCTCGAATACCGGGTTCAAATCCCGGACCACGGCGCGGATGTTGCTCTCCGGCACGAGCAGGACAACGGTGCGCGTGGCAAGCGACGAAAGCAGATCCGCCTGAACGTCGAGAACGTAGCCAATGCCTGCACGACCTGGCGAACGATAGACATCCAGGCGTGCCATCAGAATTGCCGGAATTCGGCCAGCGGCAGTCCATTGGTCTCGACGTACTCGTTCCATGCTTCAATGGCGGCTTGGTTGTCGTCGAGCCATTTTCGTGCGCGGGCTTCTGCGACCGTCGCGGCAAGGCCGCGTTCGCAGGCCTGTGAGACGCTGACGCCGAGTGCCCGAGCCTCCGCGAGCAATGGTGCCGGCAGGGTGACATTGGTCGGCTTGCGCAATGGCTCGCGAGCGGAGCTGGGGCCGGGAGTGCGGACGGCGCGGGGCATCGACATCTCCGTTGATCTCGACCTTTAATATGCGCATACGACATGCGCATGACAATGGTGCAGACGCTGGGATTGCCGCCCGAGCCGCGGCGACCGACGATGCACCGAACCCAGGGGGAGTAGAGACGATGCCGGCACGCGTTCCGATGATCTCGCCAGAGCGTGCCCGCGAGCTCGGCGACGCGATGGGCATGCCCGCGCGCCGCACGCAAAGCGAGGCGTTCCGCACGGTGGCCAACAACCCCGGCGTGGCACGCGTTGCGTTCGCCCAGCTCATGCAGCTTCTGGAGAACAACAGTTTCGACACCCGGCTGCGCGAGCTGATGATCATGCGCATCGGCTGGGTCACCGGCTCGGTGTATGAATGGACGCAGCACTGGCGCGTCGCCACCACCGCGGGCATTCCGCCCGAGGACATTCTTGCTGTGCGCGACTGGCAGAATTCGCAGCGCCTGAATGAGGCGGACCGCGCGATCCTCGCCGCCACCGACGAATGCCTCGCCGGCGGATCGATTTCCGACGCTGCCTGGGCCGAGGTCGCGAAGCACGTGCCCGATCCCGCGCACCAGGTCGAATTCGTCATCGCCATGGGCAACTGGATGTCGTTCTCGCTACTGTTCCGCGCCCTGCGCATTCCGCTGGCAGAAGGGCTGACGCATTGGCCGCCAGACGGCGTCGCATCGCCGGCCGCGGACCGCTGATCATGGCGACGCGCTTCCAGTTCGGCCTCGTCGTCCGCGGCCAGGCAGAGGCTGGCGAGGACATCACCCGCCGCTTCCAGGAAACCCTGGCGTTCGTCCGCCTGGCCGATCGGCTCGGTTTCGACTCGATCACCAAGACCGCGCATTACAGCGCACATCCGTTCCAGATGCTGCAGCTTGTGCCGATGCTGGCGCGCTTCGCCGCCGAGGCACCGCGGCTGCGACTCAATGCCGGCGTGCTGCTGCTGCCGCTGCTGTCGCCGCTGCATGTGGCGGAGGAATTCGCCACGCTGGATGTGATCACGGCGGGCAAGATCATTCTCGGCGTCGGCCTTGGCTATCGCGACGTGGAGTTCAAGGCGTTCGGCGTGCCCCGCGCGCAACGAGCGCGGCGGTTCGAGGCCAATCTCATCGCCATCAAGCGTCTGTGGACCGAGGAAAAGGTCCAGATGCAGACGCCGTATTTCGAACTAGACGACGCGTCCTGCGCGCCGCAACCGTTGCAGAAGCCGCATCCGCCGATCTGGGTCGGCGCCAATGCCGATCCGGCGATCGAGCGTGCGGCGCGGCTCGGCGACTGCTGGTATATCGGGCCGGCGATCGCAGTGCCGGCATTGGAACGACAGATGGAACTCTACAAGCGCGCGCTGGATGCGGCGGGCAAGCCGTTCCCAACCGAGCTTCCGATGCGGCGCGAAGTGTTCGTCGCAAAGACGAAGGCCGAGGCAATCCGGCTGTGCGCGCCGTACCTGGGTGCGAAGTACGAAGCGTATCATGCGTGGCGGCAGGACATGCCGGACGACGACCGCGGCCTGGGCCAGGCATTCGACGACCTGATTGGCGACCGCTTCCTGATCGGCTCGCCCGATGAAGTCGCGGAGCAAATGCTGGCGCTGCACCGGCGCCTGGGCGTCAATCACCTGGTGATGAGCACGGAATGGGCTGGCATGCCGGAAAGCCTCGCCATCGAGACGATCGAGATGCTGGCGAAGGACGTGTTCCCGCGCGTCCGGCAAGGACTTTAACCGCAAGGAGACAAAGCATGGCCGAAGCGAAACTGGCACCGAACCTGCCGCAGTGGATGGTAGAACACTCCAACCGCTATCTTTCGAGCGGCGGCACCGAGGGGCACATGTACACCATGAACATGCCCGGCCGGCCGACGCTAACGGTGCCGTCACTACTGCTCACTACCACCGGCCGCAAATCCGGCGAGAAGTTCATCTTTCCGCTGTTCTATGGCGAGGCGGGCAACAGCTATTTCGTCATCGCGTCGAAGGGCGGCGCGCCGGAACACCCTGGTTGGTATCGCAACATCCTCGCCAATCCGGATGTCGAAGTGCAGGTCGGTACCCGCAAGACGCGCGCGCATGCCCGCACCGCGACAGGCGAGGAACGCGCCCGGCTGTGGGAAAAGTCGCTGGAGTTCTGGCCGCCTTATGCCGATTACCAGGTGAAGGCCGGCGAGAGAGAGATTCCCGTGGTGGTGCTGGATCCGGTCACCTGACCCACCACTGTCATTGCGAGGGGCGCAGCGCCGAAGCAATCTCATTCGTGAGTAGCTACGGCCGCTCGTCACGCAGGAGATTGCTTCGGCGCTTTGCGCCTCGCAATGACATAGGGAATTCTCGCCACGGCACAGGGAGTCCTCGCCATGACACAGGGAACCTTCGCCATGACACGGGGAACCCTCGCCATGACAGAAGGAATCCTCGCGCTGACGCGATCACGCCTCGCAATGTGATGTAGAAGGAACTAACAATGTCCGACGCACCTGCCATTCCTCTGCTGGACCACGATCTCGCCGGCGACGAATTCGCCTGGATGGCCGCCGTATATGCGGACTTCGGCGCACGGCGCGCCTCGTTCGCCGGTCGCGAGGCGGAATTCGACCCGAAGCAGGCACTGCGCGATGTGCTCAGCCAGCCGCAATACCAACTATCCGCCCAGGCCGACCTGTCCGGCCCTGGCCCGTGGCGGCTGGGCCAGAATCCGCACGGACGCGGCGTTGCGGCTGTGTTCCTGCCGCGCGTGGAGCTGCATCGGCACCCGCGCAGCCGGACGGATCAGTTCGCGATGTACGTGGCTGGCGAGGCCGACGCGTTCTCGCTCGACGCCGACGGACAGCCGGTTCTGACGCCCGTTGCCGGCGGCAGTCATTTCCATAACCCGCCCGGCGCACCGCATGCCTTCGTTCCGAAGGTAGGGAAGCCGGTGCCCGAAAACTGGGAGATCGCCTTCATCGCGATCACGCCGCGCAATCTGCGTGAGGATACCTACGCCGTGTCCGACGATGTCAAGGCGGCGTATCAGCGCGCGGTCGGCCGCGAAGCGCCGCACGGCGTGTAGCGGCGGACGACGAAGAAACGAGGGGTGGAAACCATGGAAAGCCAGACATTCGATTATATCGTCGTCGGCGCCGGATCGGCCGGATCGGTGCTGGCCAACCGGCTGAGCGCCGATCCGAAGCACAAAGTGCTGGTGCTGGAAGCCGGCCGCGAGAGCCATCCCTGGTCGCGCATCCCGGTCGGCTTTGCGCGGCTGATCGAAAACCCAGCCGCCAACTGGCTGTATTCGTCGGAACCCGACGCAGGCACCGGCGGTCGCCGCATCCCCATCCCACGCGGCAAGCTGCTCGGCGGCTCGTCGTCGATCAACGGCATGGTGTTCGTGCGCGGCCAGGCGCAGGACTACGACCAGTGGGCGCAGCTCGGCAATCGTGGCTGGAGCTATCGCGAAGTGCTGCCGATCTTTCGCGACATGGAAAGCTACCAGGGCGACGGGGACGAAGAGTACCGAGGCCGCGGCGGCCCGCTGAAGGTCACCGAAAGCAACGAGACCGGTCCGCTGTACGACGCGCTGATCAAGGCCGCTGGCGAGGTCGGCATCGCCTATACGCGCGACTATAACGGCGCGAAGCAGGACGGAATCGGCATGACTCAGGCGACCATCCGCAACGGCCGCCGCATGAGTACCGCGTATTGTTACCTTGATCCGGCGCGCGGGCGGCCGAACCTGACGATCCAGGCCAACGCGCTAACCGAATGCCTGCTGCTGGAAGGCAAACGCTGTGTCGGCGTGCGCTACATGGTGAATGGTCAGGCACGCGAGGCCCGCGCGAACCGTGAAGTGATCGTCAGCGCCGGCTCGATCAATTCGCCGCAGCTTCTGGAGCTGTCGGGCATCGGCCAGCCCGACCTGCTGCGCGATCTCGGCATCGAGGTGCAGCACGAACTGAAGGGCGTCGGCGAGAACCTGCGCGATCACTACTCGCCGCGGATGAAATGGGCGGTGCCGACCGAGCTTGGCCTGACCTACAACGCCAAGGCGCGCGGCCTCGGCCTGGTCTGGCAGGCGCTGAAATACGCCACGACGAACAAAGGGCTGCTCGGACTGCCGGCGTCGCCGGTCCGCGCGTATATCCGCACGCGTGCAGGCCTGGATGCGCCGGACGCGGCGATCTCGTGGATTCCGTTCCTCGCGGCGGCAAATTTCAAGCTGGCGAAGCAGTCGGGCATCACGGCGATCATGAACATTCTGCGCTCGGAGAGTACCGGCAGCATCCACATCGCGGCCAACTCGCCACGCACGCCACCGGCAGTGCGGTTCAACTTCATGACCGCACAACTGGACCGCGACGTGACACTGGAGGCGATGCGCATCACCCGCCGCATCATGACCGCGCCGTCGATGCGGAACATCGCCACCGACGAAATGGCGCCGGGTGTGAATGTGCAACGCGACGACGAAATGCTCGACTGGGTCAAGAAGAATGCCGAAACGACCTATCACCCGGTCGGCACCTGCAAGATGGGATCGGACCCGATGGCGGTGGTCGATGACCAGCTTCGCGTGCACGGGATGCAGGGACTGCGCGTGGCGGATGCGTCGATCATGCCGACGCTGACCTCGGGCAATACCAACGCGCCGTCGATCATGATCGGCGAGAAGGCATCGCGAATGATCCTCGCGGCGACGTAGGGACGGGTGCACGATCATGCAAGAGCGAACCGTGGCGATTCCAACGGAAGCCGGTCCGATGGAAGCGTTTGTCACGCACCCAGAGCAAGATGGGCCGTTTCCGCCGGTGGTGGTCTATATGGATTTCTGGGGCTTGCGCGAGGAATTGTTCGACGTGGCGCGCCGCATCGGCACGGTGGGTTATTACTGCATCGTCCCCGACCTGTACCATCGCCAGGGGCGGGTGCGGCACGAATGGCGCGACGAAAACAATCGCATGATCTCGGCGCATCGGCTCGATCCGGAACGCTACCGCCAGGCCTTGGCACCGTTAGAGAAACTGTCGAACGCAATGGTGCTGGAAGATACCGCCAGCCTGCTGGCGTTCCTCGACAACGACAGCGCGGTGCAGCCAGGCGGCATCGGCTCGATCGGCTATTGCATGGGCGGGCGGCATGTGTTGTGCGCAGCGGGCGCGTTTCCCGATCGCTTCATCGCCGGCGCCAGCCTGCATGGCACGGCGCTGATTTCCGATCGCGACGATTCACCGCATCGCCTCGCGGATCGATTCCGCGGTGAGTTGTACTGCGGGTTTGCAGAGCATGATCCGCACGCGCCGCTGGAGATGGTGGAGCAGGTTGGCCGGCTGCTGCGCGGATGCCAGGTGCGGTACCGCCACGAAATCCATGCGGGTGCAGAGCACGGATATGCGCTGCCGAACCGCGATATCTACGACAAGCGCGCGGCCGAACGGGATTGGGAACTGATCTTCGCCATGTTCCGCCGACAGATTCCGCTGCGTTGACGGCAACTGACGTGAATGAACCGGGTGCGGCTGATGCCCGGAGATATAACCGGGGGAAACAACATGGCACTTACAACACGACGGCGCGGCTTGCTTGCGGACGGCGCGGCAACCGCACTGACCGCCGCGCTGGCCCGGCCGGCCATCGCCCAGGCGGCGCCGGTGCGGATCGGACTGCTGACGGTGCGGACCGGCCCTCTCGCACAGGGCGGCTTTCAAATGGAGCAGGGGACGGCGGTGTTTCTGAAGCATCGCGGCAACCGGCTGGCGGGGCGGCCGGTCGAACTTATTATCGCCGACACCGGCGGCAATCCGGCAGGCGCCAGGAACAAGGCACAGGAACTGATCGAACGCGACCACGTGGATATGATCTTCGGGCCGCTGGCCGCGTTCGAGCTGCTCGCCATCAGCGACTATATCGCGCAGCATCAATGTCCGCTGCTGAGCCTCGCCGCCGCCGAGGACATCACGCAGCGGCGGCCCAATCCTTACTTCATTCGATCGTCCGCATCATCGGCGCAGGCGATGCATCCGCTCGCCGACTACGCGCGCAAGGAGCTGAAATACGCGACAGCGATCACCGTCGCCAACGACTTCGCGTTTGGTTACGAGCAGGTCGGCGGCTTCCAGCGCGTGTTCCAGGACGACGGCGGGCGGGTGAAAGCGAAGCTGTGGCCGCCGCTGGTGACGCCGGACTATGCGCCGTTCATCGCGCAGATGACCGGCGTGGACGTGATCGTATCGGGGCTGGGCGGCTCGAATCCGATCAAGTTCATGCGGCAATACAAAGATGCCGGGATGACGTTGCCGGTGATCGGCGGCGGTGTGGCGATGGATGACGGGCTGCTGAAAAGCTTCGGCAACGAGGCGATCGGCGTCATCTCGTGCTCGCAGTACTGCGCGGAACTGGATACGCCGAGCAACCGGCGTTTCGTCGCCGACACCGAACGTGATTACGGCGTGGTGCCGGGCTCCTACGCCGCCGGGCTGTACTGCAACGGCCAGGTGGCCGAGGCCGCGCTGGAACAGACCGGTGGCCGCACCGGCGACAAGCTGGCGCTGATCGCGGCGATGCGCGCGACGAAGATCGCTGATTCGCCGCGCGGGCCGTTCCACTTCGACCATTTCGGCAACGTCGTTGGCGACTTCTACATCCGCCGGTGTGAACGCCAGAACGGCAAGCTGGTGAACACGATCGTCAAGACATACAAGGACGTCAGCCAGTTCTGGACGTACGACGAGAAGTGGTTCCTGGCGCAGCCGGTCTATTCGCGCAACTATCCGCTGCTGAAGTCATAGGCCGGCGGGCGACGCGCGCAATCGGTACACTTGGTGACGATCATGAGTGTTGATAAGGCGAAGATGCCGCTGGCAGCGGGAATGTCTTTCAGGATCTCGGACGGCCCGATGGCATCCGCAAAACGAACAGACCTGGAAGCATCCATGTGCGCGATCTGGAGACGGTCTGACGCGCGGCCGGTGTCGTTGCGTGTTGCCACCGTCCGGCGGCCGATCCGCCCTGGATGAAACGCCGGTCTCCCTGTCCCCGGCCCCTGTCATTGCGAGGCCGCCTGGCCGAAGCAATCTCCCGCGGGAGATTGCTTCGGCCAAGTGGCCTCGCAATGACAGGGGAGGCCGCAAAATCCTTGACGCCCGCCACCCCGATCCCCCACCCTCCCCCGCAAGAACCAACGCCGGCCCAGACCAACGCTCGACGACCAACTCGGGGACAGGAGGCTTGCCGTGGCGACCAGGGCTCCCTTCGTAAAATCGCGCTACAGTGCCTACCAGCATCGGCACGTTCCGCAGGAAGATACCGAGCTGACGCATATCGGCCCGGACACGCCCTGCGGCGAATACATGCGCCGCTTCTGGCAGCCGATCTGCTACACCGACGAGCTTAAAGACCTGCCGGTCGCGCTGAAGATCCTCGGCGAGGAACTCGTCGTCTTCCGCGACGGCAGCGGCGCGATCGGCCTGCTCGAACGCCATTGCCCGCACCGCGGCACCTCGCTCGAATTCGGCCTGGTCGGCGGCAAGGGCATCCGCTGCTGCTACCATGGCTGGTTGTTCGACGTGGACGGCACCATCCTGGAAACGCCCGGCGAGCCAGCCAGCAGCACGCTGAAGGACAAGCTCTGCCACGGCGCCTACCCGGTGCACGAGGCGCACGGCATGGTCTTCGCCTACATGGGGCCGCCGGACCGCATGCCGGCGTTCCCCACCTACGACAGCTTCAACCGCGCCGGCTATCGGATGATCCCCGGGCAGAAGTATTTCTATCCGTGCAACTGGCTGCAGATCCTCGAAAACACGATGGACCCGGTGCACACCGCGTTCCTCCACACGATCGTCAGCGGCGCGGTGTTCACCGACGAATTCGGCGTGCTGCCGGAACTCGATTTCGTCGAAACGCCCGTGGGCATCATCTATGTGGCGACGCGCCGCGTCGGCGACAATGTCTGGGCGCGCATGGTGGAGAACGTGCTGCCAACGTTGCAGCAGGTTGCGCCGATCTGGGAAACCGGCCAGCAGGCGCATCCGTTCAGCGGCCCGATGATGAGCCGGTGGATCGTGCCGCTCGACGACACCAACACCATGCTGATCGAATTCCGCCACGTCAGCGAGACGGAAGCCGCCGTGACGCCGGCGTGGTGGGGCGACCGCGGTATCATGCTGCCCGGCCAGCTCGGCCTCGACACCTACGAAGCGAGCCAGCGCACGCCGGGTGACTTCGAGGCGCAGGTGTCGCAGCGCCCGGTCGCTGTGCATGGGCTGGAGCACCTCGGCACGACGGATCGCGGCATCACCATGTTCCGCAACCAGCTTCGCAAGGGTATCCGCGACGTGAAGGCCGGACGCGATCCCGCCGCGTTGTTCCGCACTGGCGGTGGCGTGATTCCGACGTACTGCAACGACACGGTGGTGCGCGTCCCGCCGGCGAAAACGCCCGAACTCGACAAGAAGCTGCTACGCGAGACGGGCCGGCGGCTGGCGCTCGGCTACATCCAGGCCCCCCCGCTGATGGCGGCAGCCGAATAATACCAAGCCGCGAAAACATTGACCCACGTGGTGCGCCGGGAACACTGTCATTGCGAGTTAACCACCGGCCTGGATGAAACGGAGCTTCCTGTCATTGCCAGGCGCCTGGCAATGACATCGTTTGGGGCGCGCCGCGAGTGTCAGTCATTCGGCGGAATCTATAATCCACGGCGGGGGACGCGTCGGGAAGGCGCTCGCCATCTTGACCCGCGACGTCCGCCTGTCAACGTGTCCTCCGTCCAAACGGGGGAATACGGCCATGCAACAACGCGTCGCGATCGTGACGGGCGGGCTGCGCGGGCTTGGGCGCGCGATGAGCCTCGGCCTCGCCGGCGCAGGCGTTCAGGTCCTGGCCGTCGGCCATATCGAATCCGACATCCGCGATATGCAGTCGATCGCCGCCGAAACCGGTAACGCCGAACGCATAGCCTGCCTTGCCGCCGATATCCGCAAGCCCGCCGAGTGCGACCGCGTCATCGCCGTCGGCACAGACCGTTTCGGCCGCATCGACATCCTGGTGAACAACGCCGGCCTGACCTTCACCTATATCGCGCCGGATCGCTTCCGCCGCGCGGAGAAATACAAGTTCTGGGAAATCTCCGACGAGATCATCCAGAACGTGATGGACACCAACTACGTCGCAGCCGACCGCATGGCACGCCGCCTCGCGCCGCGCATGGTCGTGCAGGGCTGGGGGCGCATCATCAATGTAACGACCAAGCTCAGCACGATGAACATGCAGGGCTCGATGCCGTACGGCGCATCGAAGGCAGCGCTGGAAATGGCCACCGAGGTCTGGGCGAAGGAGCTCGCCGGCACCGGCGTCACCGCCAACATCGTCAACCCCGGTGCCGGCGCCAACACGCCCGGCATGAACCAGGAAATGCGCGACTGGAGCGCCGAAGGCCGCGTCCCCCGCCTGGTGGAACCCAACGAAATGGTCCCTCCCCTGCTCTACGTCGTCTCGCGCGCGGCGGACCCGGTGAACGGCTACCGCTTCGACGCGAACACCTGGGACGCGACGCTGCCGCCAGAGCAAGCGGCGCAGTCGAACGGACTGCCAGCGGGGTTCGAGTTGCACGCGCAGGACCTGGCCGCCTGGCCCGCCTGATCTTCGGACAACGGCGACATTCCCCGCGCCGCGCGTTCACCTGCGGTTAACCAAACAGCGCGATGATCCTGCACCATGCTGTCGCCCGTCTCCCTCGCCGCCTTTTCGTCCGCGATACCGTCGCTGCACCCGGCGCGGGGGCAGCCCGTGCGCTCGACGGGCACCGAGCAACCGGCGGGGACCCCGCCGCCAACATCCACGGCACAGACGGCATCACCGGCCTCCCCCGACAGCGCCACGCGCGTGCCGCGCCTCTTGCCGCGTGGGTCGCTGCTCGATCTGTCCGTGTAGCATCGGGGCTGCCGATCATTGCGGGTTTGCACCCGTCACCACCGCGACATGCGCCCATGACGCAAGCGTGGTGCCCCGGCCGACCGGCGGCAACGCGCAACGTCGTTCGATCAACCGGTTTGCTCGCCATCACTCAATAAACCATTGATTCACCGCTGCCGGCACGTCACCTTCTATCGTATGTCTGGCTTCGTCCGTCACATTCCGGAAGGAGACAACCGCGAACGCCTGGTTTGCGGCGATTGCGGTCATATTGCCTACGAGAACCCGAAGGTCGTTGTCGGCTCGGTCGTCGTGGCGGATGGCGCCGTGCTCATGTGCCGCCGAGCCATCGAGCCGCGGTTGGGCTATTGGACCCTGCCGGCCGGCTACCTCGAACTGGGCGAGACCATCGAGGAAGGCGCCATGCGTGAGGCGCAGGAAGAGGCTGAGGCCGGCATCGTGCTGGACGGCATCCTCGCGGTGTTCTCCATCGCCCGCATCGGCCAGGTTCAGGTGATCTTCCGCGCCCGGTTCGCCGACGCACCGGTGTGCCATCGGGCAGCCGGGCCTGAAAGCCTGGAAGTCGCGATGTTCCAATGGGATACGATCCCCTGGGACAGCATCGCGTTTCCGTCGGTGCGCTGGGCGCTGGATGCGTGGCGCGCCGCGGGTTCGGGCAATCTGGGCGCGCCGCTCGGCAATCCGCGGGAAGACCGGCGCGGTGTTCATCGCATTTCCGAAACTGCGGCGACCGAGGCGCTATGATTCGCGTCGTCGCATGGCTGGGGTTCGGTCTGCTGGTCGGTGCCGCGGCGCCGTCGCTGCCGTTGCCGTTGCCGCCCGCGCCGCCCGCCGATCTTGCGATCGGCGAGCCGGCCCCGATCCCGGACTCCGATCTGCTGCCGCCTGATGCCGGCGCATCGCCTGGCACGCAGGTCAACCTGCACCTGTTCACCATGCGGGAGTATGGCAACGGCCTCGCCTATATTCCGGGTTCCGCCTACGAATCCCCGGAGGAACGCAAGGCGATGCAGACGCCCGGGCTGACCGTGAGCGTGCCCGTCCGATAGCGCGGTACAGGCTTGCATCGGCGGCCCCCCGTCCGCCATCGCCACGCAATTGCGCCGATCAATCCACCGCGCCGGGCTGGCCCCCGGCCGCCAGCGTCCCCAGCAGCGCGATCTGCCGCGGCAGGCAGCGGGCCAGCGCGTAGCGCCCAAGCGCCGTCCATCGTGCTGCCTGACGCAGCGGCGCCAGGTTCGGTCCCTGCGCCAGTGCCTCCACCACCCGATCGGCAATCGCCGCGGCGGAGAAGAAATCCGCCAGCCACCCGTTACGGCCGTCCTCGATGACCTCCTGCACCGGCGGCGTCGCAGAGCCGACGATCAGGCACCCGGCCGCCATCGCCTCCAGCATCGACCAGGACAGCACGAACGGCACGGTCAGGTACACATGGACGGCGGAAACCTGCAGCAGCCGGACGTATTGCGCCCGGGGAATGCGGCCGAGGAAATGCACGCGGCCAGGATCGACCTCCACCTCGGCCGCCAGCGCCTCGCGCCAGGTCCCACCGCCCGGTGGCGGCCGGCCGTAGCTCACGTCGTCGCCGCCCACCACCACGATCTGCGCCGTGGGACGCCGCCGCAGAATCTCCGGCACCGCGCGCATCAGCGACGGGAAGCCGCGATACGGCTCCAGGCTGCGCGCGACGTAGGTGACCACCTCGTCCCCGGCCCTCAGCGTCCTGCCGTCCGGCAAAACGAACATCGCCGCCGGGTCCGGCGCGACGGTGTCGGTATCGATGCCGTCGAACCGCACCGAGATTCTGTCGCGGTATGGCGCCGGGTGCTGCCGCTTCTGCCAGGCGGTGGGGCTGTAGCCCCAGTCGCAGCTCTCGAGCGCCATCAGCAGGTGGGCGTTGCGCGACAGCGTGGCGCTGTTGGCGTCCAGGTCCTGCGGCGCCGTGGGGTCGAAGTTCGTGTCGGCGCCGTGCGTGCGGTAGTACCACTCGCAGTAGTGCAGCAGTGGCGTGCGCGGAAACACCTCCTTGACGAACAGCGTCTCGCCCCATCCGGGGTGGGCGACGATCAGGTCCGGGCGGAAGCCGTTGCGGGCGAGGATGTCGCAGGCCCGCGCCACCTGTTGGCCGTGCCGCACCGCCGCGTCGAACGCCGCCGCATAGCGATGGCCGCCGGCTTGCGGCGCGGGATGCGGTCCGGCCGCTGCTTCGTCCAGCTCATAGACCACCCGCCCCACTCCGGCCGGCGCGAAATCCCGCCGTTTGCCGACGCAGACCAGCCGGTGCTCCGGCCGGGCCGCCAGCGCCCCAATCAGGTGCCGGAACTGGCCCGGCATGTTCTGGTGAATGAACAGAAGGTTCATGATCGGCGACAGGAATACGACAATCTTGCGCTGGGCTGCTGAAACTATTTTGAGACCGGTCGCATTGCAGCGTAGGCTGACACGCAAAGCGGAATTCGCAGGAGGGGGCGAGAATGGCTGACAGCAAGACCCAGCACTCGGGGTTCGGCAATTGCGACGGCAAGGACGACAACGTTTTCACCGGGATCGGCCCGCAGATGCTCGGCCTGAACCTGCCGTTCGATCCGTTCGTCTCCCTGGTGGACGCCCTGATTCCAAATCCGATCCCGTTCCTGCCCATCGCCGCCGGTGACAACGGCCCGACGCCGGCCCAGAGCAACATGTTCTGGACCTATGACCAGATCACCGGCCTGCATGTCGAGACCGCGGCCGGCTACCTGAGCGGCGCGCCCGGCACCGGGGGCTTCAACCTGAACGTCCTGCCGGATGGCGCCTGGGCGCTGCAGTTCGACGGCACGAACACCGTGATCGGCGCCAATGCGGGCGAGGCGCCGCCCGCACCGCCCCCGCCGCCCGCCGGCAACGCCGTGCTGTACGTGACGCAGAACGGCGCCGATGGCGGCGTCAACGGCACCGCGGGCCACCTCACCATCAATGGCGACGGCTCGGCGTCCGATCCGGTGGTCGGCTACGACACGATCTCCGGCGGCGTCGATGACTACATGATCGGCGGCGACGGCACCGGCGGCGCCGGCCCCGGAGGCGACGGCAACTGCGCGATCTACCTCAGCGGACCCGGCTCGGTCCTGGTCGATATGGAGAACGGCAACGGCTACGGCGGCAGCGCGCAGGGCGACGTGATGTCCAACATGAACCAAGTGCGCGGCTCCGCCTTCAGCAACGTGCTGATCGGCAAGACCACCGGCACGGACCTGAAAAGCGGCGGCAACGACAGCCTGCTGGTCTCCACCGGCGGCAAGGGATTCGAATTGCGGCCGGACGGCTACGGCAACATCCTGGTCTCCACCGTCGGCGCGGACGTGTTCCGCTTCGACCCGACGCATGGCTGGGCGCTCGGCGACGACAACATCGCGCTGGGCTTCAACGTCGCGCACGGCGACACGCTCGACCTGTCGCTGATCGGCAGCAATTTCCACGATACGACGGCCGCCGGCTACAACGCCGCCACCGGCACCGGCAACATCAACGACTACGTCCGCTTCGTGAACGAGGCGGACGGCGACCACCTGCTGTTCAGCCCGACCGGCAACGTGCAGAGCGCCGGGATCGAGTTGCTCGACATGAAGCTGACCTATGGGCTGAATGCCGCCTCGCTCTATCAGAGTCATAATCTGCTGCTTTAACGCCGGGATGACGACGCACACCCCGCGGTTTTATCTCTTTGTAACTATGCGTGATGATAGAGCCGCCTGGGGCAAGGGGAAGATCAATACGGGTTTACCGGCCGTTCCGTTAATATCGGCAGCAAGGGGGTGCCGGCCGTGAGCATTTCGACCCTCGACCATCGATCCGGTACGCCGCACAGCCCGGCGAAGCCAGCCGGCATGCGCCAGGCGTTCCGCCGCGCCATGCGACGACTGCGCGGCGATCTCAAACTGCACCACCTGCTGTTCCTCGGCTTCACCCTGATCGCGGCCGTGCCCATCGCGGTGCTGGCGACGTGGGAGGAAAGCACCGCCTACCGGCACGAGATCGCCTCGGTCCGCCAGCGCCATCTTCTGGTGGCACGCAATCTCACGTCGGCGCTGTCCCGCTATGTGGATGACGCCAAGGCGACATTCTCCCTCGCGTTCGAAAGCGGCGCGATGCGCGCGCCGGTGCCCGGCCTGGAGCAACTCCTGGCATCGCTGGACGTGGTGCATGTCTGCATCGTCGGCGTCGACGGACGGGTGGAGACGTTTCTCGGCGGCATTTCGCCCGCCGGACCGGTGACGTTCAACCCGGCGCTGTTTACCGAGCTGCGCAAGCTGGCGGCGACGTCCGACGGCGCACCCGCCATCTCGCCGCTGAACCGCGATTCCAAGGGCCGACCGGCGTTCTACCTGGTGCAGCCGCTGCCCGGCGGCCAACTGGGCATCGGCGTGATGACCACCGGCTACATTCGGCACATCCAATCGCAGATCGCGTTCGGCGACCGCGGCCACGCCGCCATCGTCGATACCACCGGGCACGTCATCGCCCACCCGTTCGCGTCCTGGGTGCAGAACGAGCAGGATATGTCGAAGCTGTCGGTAGTGCAGGCGATGATGCACGGCCGCACCGGGGTGGGTGAGTTCTACTCGCCGGCAATGAACGGCATGATGATCGCAGGCTACACCGTGGTGCCGGAGACCGGCTGGGGCGTCATGGTGCCGCAGCCGCTGGCGGAGTTCCGCCAGCAGGCGAGCCAGGTCGATGGCATGGCTACGATCGTCGCCCTGGCGGCCTTCGCCGCCGCGGCGCTGCTGAGCTGGCTGCTGGCGAAGTACCTGACGCGCCCGGTCCGCCAGGTCGCGGCAACAGCGGAGGCGGTGCTGGCAGGCAACGAAAAGGTCGAGGCACCGCACTTCGACGGCCTGGTGCCGATCGAGCTGCGCCGCCTGGGCATGGCGTTCAACACGATGCTGGAGGACCTGCGGCGGCGCAACGCGATGACCACCGCGGCGCTGCGCCAGGCCGAGACGTCCAACATCGCGAAATCGCAGTTCCTGGCCAACATGAGCCACGAGATCCGCACGCCGCTGCACGGCATGATCGGCATGATCGAGCTGCTGCAACAAACCGACCTGTCTCGGGCGCAGAGCGAGTACGTCGCCGGCGCGCGGCAATCCAGCCAGTCCCTGGTGACGCTGATCGACGACGTGCTCGATCTGTCGAAGATCGAAGCGGGCAAGGTGGAGCTGGAGCATGTGCCTTTCCATCTGCCGTTGCTGGTGCACGAAGTGCAGGCGATGTTCGCCGACCAGGCGAGGGCCAAAGGCCTGACGCTGACCGCGGCGGTGCCGGACGAGCTCAATCTCATGCTGATGGGCGACACCTACCGCGTAACCCGGATCCTCACCAACCTGGTGGGCAACGCGCTGAAATTCACCACCGAGGGCGGTGTCGCCATTCGGCTGTCCTGCCCGGAACAAGATGCGGGCCGGGCGTGCCTGCGCTTCGAAGTGGCCGATACCGGGATCGGCATTCCGGCCAGCAAGCAGAAGGCCATCTTCGAGGTGTTCTCGCAGGCCGACACCTCGACGACCCGCCGTTACGGCGGCACCGGACTGGGCCTGTCGATCGCGCGGCAGCTTTGCCAAATGATGTCCGGCGACATCGGCGTGGACAGCACCGTGGGCGCCGGGTCCACGTTCTGGTTCACCGTGCGGCTCGACAAGGCACCGGCCGCGGCAGCGGCGGCAGCGGCGCGCGAGCCGGTGCGGCGGGAGACGCATCCTGCGGACGACGGGCCGCGCTTCGTTTCCGCCGCGCAGCGCGGCTTCCAGGAGGCGCTGGCGCGGGTCGGCCGCAGCAACGTGCGCATCCTGCTGGTCGAGGACAACCCGATCAGCATTCGCGTGACCCAGGCGCTGCTGGAGTCGATCGGCTGCCGCGTCACGGCCGCGCGCAACGGACTGGAGGCGGTCGTCGCCTATCGCGACACCGGCTTCGACGTCATCCTGATGGACTGCCAGATGCCTGAAATGGACGGCTATGAGGCGACGCGGGCGATCCGCCAGATCGAGGCGTTCCGTGGCCACCGCACTCCCGTCATCGCGCTGACCGCCAACGCGATGTCCGGCAGCCGCGACACCTGCCTGACGGCGGGGATGGACGACCAGCTCACCAAGCCGCTGACCCTGGCGGAGCTGACCGACAAGCTGCTGCACTGGCTGATGCCGGTCGAGGCCGCGGGGTAGTACCAGGCGGCCGAAACAGCGACGCACGCGCCGGCCGCTGCCCCGTCATGCCGACCATCGGGCACTTGACCCGGTGGTCGGCATGACGGGGGGGTGACGAGCGTGCGTCCCATCCGCGCTTTGCTGTTCGCAATGACCCCCACACCGGAATCGCCACAGCCGGGCCGCCGCGATGCGGTCCCGTGCGCGCCAGCGCAGCCTTCCGAGCGTTCAGGGCGGCCCGGTCGCGGCCCTGGCGACACGCAAGATGGCCGCGACGTCAGCGTCTTGCTCTGCCGGAGCGTCCGGCGGACGGCCAGCGGCGGTCAGCGCCAGCGCCGGCTCGCGAAACACCTGGGGGAACCTGCTGATCCGTTCGGTCAGTGCGTCCAACGTAAGGCACTGTTGACGAATAATCGCTGCAATTGACGCACGGTCGCATAATGTCGTCATGCCGACGAAGGTCGGCATCCACGTCTTCCTCCGCTGCGGCACTGCAAGACGTGGATGCCGCCCTTCGTCGGCATGACGGGGCAAAGGCCGGTGCCTCACTCAACCGATTCGATTATTCATCAACAGTGCCTTAGTTTGGCAGCTCCCCCCTCGCCGGCGGCAGTCCGGCTTGCCTGAGCAGCCGATCGACCAACTCCAACAATAGACGGCCGGTCTCCGGATCACTCGTTGTGCTGGCTATTCGGGCTAGTTCGCGTGCCAACTCCACGACGTCGAATTTGTCGCTCATGGTGGCCCCTCCATAAAGGACCTGCACGAGCACTTTCACGCATGCGGGTACTCCCGCGCATTGATCCTGATCAGACATTACGAATACGCATCTAAGAGGTATCCGACCGCCTTGATCCGAATGGGGTAGGGTCGGGATACGTGTAAAAAGTAGTCACAAGCCAAAATTGCCGGTGTCCAGAAACGCTTACCTCTCTGGACGACGCGATTGCCAACCTATCTTATTGAAAACACATGCCTCTCTGGCGACCCTCGGCGGACCCATTTCTGGACGCCCGGACGAACTGCCCGCAGGAAAGCCGGTGTGGGGTCTCAGGGGTTGCTGGCCGTCATAGACAACCTTTTTTTTGAAATAGATTTCTACTGCGCGCCTCCCTTGTGACTACTTTTTGCACCCATCCCGACCCTGCCCCGAATAGGTTTGAACCGCTGCGGCGCCATGCTAAGCTCGTACAATGGCATGCACCGAGTATCAGCCGGGCCAGAGCGCCCCCCATTCCGGCCGCTACGAGCAACGGAATGTCATGGGTGCGCGGACCGGCACGATAACGTACGTGCAGGAAGGCGCCGAACTGCCGGGCGCGCCGCGCGGCTTTTCCTGGACGCCGCTTGCTTTGTGGACCGCCGCCGAGCTTCGCGCGGAGGCGGAGGAGTATCGCCGTCTGGCTGAGACTGCTTTGACGCCGCCGGCGATGACGGCCCTCTATAAGGTCGCAGATCGCCTTGGCGCTCTGGCTGATCGGCGCGAGCGAGAGGGGGGACCCGACCAGCCTCGGTCCGCGATGGACGCCATGATCGGTGAGATCAACCATCTGGCCGGCATGCAGCCGCGTCCGTTGGATGCCCTGATCGAGATGGTCAAGCTGGCTATCGCGACGGATGTCGATGCGTATCTGCTTATCGGTAGTCTTATCGAAGGGATTGGCGTTGCCATCGCCAAGCGAGTCCCACCCGAGAGGCAGAGAGATGTTGCCGTTGCAGCCCAGCGGTTGTTGCGCGATAGGATGCGTACCTACAACGTCATCTGACCGCTGCGTTCGATGGGGATCATTGGCAAGCCTGACGTCGTTATCGGCACCCGCATCGCCTATGCCGCAACGAACAGGCGTCGCCGATCGCGCCGAACAAACGACACGCGTTCAGGCGCGCCCGAACGTCGAACCGACAGCGGCATCGGCCGCGGCCACCTCGAACTCCTCCGGATCGAATTCGCCGCCGAGCCATTCCAGCCGTTCCTCATGTTCCGGATGGTCGGGATCGGCCAGGATCGCGAGCAATTCCTCATAGCCCCACGGTCCGCCGCAATCTTCCGGCGGACAGCAGCGTTCGCCGGCGACACAGGCGGGAACATGATCCGGCATGGTTGCCGGCGGGCGTGCCTCGATCAACACCGTATGCACCCAGTCGTCGCCGAAATCGTACGTGTAGCCGAAGCGCTTCACGCCAGTCCGCTGCAGTTGGCGCAGCTTCATGCGCGCTTCGTTCTCGGCATCCTCTATCATCGTGGGATCGCCGAACTGCCGGCCGCCGATGTTGAACGTGTGCATATGGCCGTCCATCCAGCCCATCGCCGCCTGGATCGCCTGGTGCAGATCGGCCAGCGTCATATTCGCCGGCACCAGCACGCGGCGCCAGATCGGCGGCCTTATCTCGTTCAGCGTCACCTTCAGGCTGATGATGTCCCCGCTCTCCGGCGCACCGCGTTTCGCACTGGCTTTTTTGGCCATCGTCGCTTCCCCGTCACACGCCGTCGAAGATTGCTTCCGGCAGCAGCGCCGATACCACGTAGTTCGGCACATCGACCACGTTCGACACCCGCAGATCCACCGCGACGCTGCATATCACGTACGCCTGCTGCTGGCTGAACCCGCGTTCCTGCAGCAACTCCATCATGTTCAGCACCGCGTTGCGACACGCGAGCGTCAGGTTCTCGGCCTCGATCTCGCCGTCGGCGTTGATCGGCATGCCCATCACGCCGAGGAACCGCTCCGGCGCCGCGAACCGCGGATCGGTGAAATAGCCGGTGCGCGAGAACACCGGCGAGCTGAACTTGCGGCGTTCGGCCAGGCCTTTGTGCACGCGGAAGCGCAACACGGCGGTCGCGCCCATCTCCACTGCGGTAACGCACACCTCGCCGTCGCCCTGCGCGAAGTGCCCGTCGCCGGTGGAGAACAAGCCGCCTTCCTTGAACACCGGCAGGAAGAGCTTGGCACCCTTGGTCAATTGCTTCACGTCGAAATTGCCGCCGTTCTCGCGCGGCGGCAGCGTGCGCAGGCCGGTCAGCCCGCACGGTCCCGCCGGCACCGCGCCCGCCGCATCCGGCGGCAACGCAAACCCCCCGCGGTCAATCACCCGCTGCTCTCGCGCCGTCCACGCGGCGAGTTTCTCCGCCGACGGCGCCACCGCCGACACGCCCATGAACGGCGCGCCGGGAATGCGCACGCCCGGCAACTGCGCCGAGGTCGCCCAGTTGTCGCGGATTTCCCAATGCACCAGGAACGGCTCGGTCATCACGTCGCGCAGGAAGCCGAGGCCAGGCATGATCGCGCTGAACGCCGTGGGCTGCGCGATGATGTCGGTGAACTCGATTTCCAGCATGTCGCCCGGCATTGCGCCCTTGACGAACACCGGCCCGGTCAGCGGATGCACCGCGCCCACGTCGAATGTGGGGAAATCCGCGACTGTCGTGTCCGGCTTGATCTGCCCGTCCAATGCGTCGCGCGTTTCCAGCGCGATCTCCTCGCCTTCGGCAATTTCGGCGACGGGCGGGATGTCGGGGTGATAGCGGTTGTGGCCGCAGTTCGGCTCGTCGCACAGACGCTTGCCGCGGTCGATTCGGATGGCGTGCATGGCGCTGGCTCCCCTGATTCATGGCGCGGCCTGCTGGGCCGGAACAATCTCGCCCGGGAGATTGCTTCGGCCAAGGGGCCTAACAAGAAACCAAGAAACTAAGGTTCCCCCCTCCCCTTGAGGGAGGGGGCTAGGGGGAGGGGTCGAGGCGTACAAATCGACCCCTCCCCCTGGCCCCCTCCCTCAAGGGGAGGGGGGAATCTCGTTTCCGTTTCATCCGGCGCGGGTCGGCCGAAGGCCGGGGGCCAACCCGCAATGACAGAATCCCGGCAAGCGGTCATGGAACCATCCCCGTCGGCAGCGCGTTAGAGACCCGCCGACCCTCTATCTGGCTCCGGAACGTTCGATGCGCGGATGGCTCGTCCTGGTTTGGCTCTGCCTGCCCTCTGTTGCGATGGCGCAATATCCGTACGGCTATCCGCCGCCGCCGCCCTATCGCCCGTGGCCTGCGCCGCAGCCGCGCGACAACGCGCCGTCCGGATCGCTGTCGCGCGAGATGCTGAACGCGCACAACGCCGTCCGCGCGCAGGTGCACGAGCCGCCGCTGTCCTGGTCGCCGCGGCTGGCTGCCGCGGCGCAGGAATGGGCCGAGCACCTGATCGCAACCGCTGCCTTCTATCACCGCGCCGGCGATCCGTATGGCGAGAACCTGTACACGATCACCGGCGGCGCAGCCTCGCCACAGCAGGTCGTGGACGCCTGGGCCGCCGAGGCACAGGGCTACGACATCGGCAGCAACACCTGTGCCGGCGTGTGCGGCCATTACACGCAGATCGTCTGGCGGACGACGCGTTACCTTGGCTGCGCCGTCGCGACCGATCCTGAACGCGAAGTTTGGGTGTGCGAGTACGACCCGCCCGGCAACTACGTAGGCTACCGGCCGTACTGATCGCTGGGCCTCAACCGCTCAGCGCGTCGCCGCCGCATCGCATGCCGGCCCGCGCCGCAATGGCTTGAGCATCAGCGACGCCTCCGGCGCGTGGCCTGCCGCGACCAGGCCGCCGGCGATAGTCGGCTCCTGCGCGTGCACCACGCTGCGCACCGCGTCGCAGCCCAGCCGCTGGCCCAGCGCGTCGAGCTCCGCCACCAGCGCCGCCAGCACCGCCTTGGGGTCGAGCAAATCGACCGCGACGAAGTGCTCCGCGATCAGCATGCGGCCGTTCGCGAGGTCGGAATCCACGCGGTAGCAGAACAAGCCGCACGGAAACGCGCGGCCGGCGCGGCGCGCGGCGATGATGCCGGTCTGCGTCGCACGGCGGCCAAGCAACGGCCGGGCAAACGCCAGCCACGCGGTCAGGCCGATCGACGGCATCGCCTCCCGGATCAGCGGATAGACCGCGCGAAGCTCGTCCCGGGTCAGCGGCTGCACAATGAACCCGCTCATCGCGGTGGTCCTCAATCGACGTGGCGGCACCATGCCAGAGCCGAGGGCCCCGCGGCTTTGACGCAGATCAAAGCGCACGAAATAGCCTGGCCAGCCGCGGCTTCGGTGAAGCGAGCAGTAAAGGCCGCCGCATCGCGGTATCGTGAATTTGCCACGGGCTCAAACGACACCAGGGCGCAACCCCGAATCAGGCCTACTCGCCGTAGCTTCCATGACTGGGCTCAGTCGCGTCAGCCGAAGCGACAGAGGAGACGCGCCCGTGGCGGGTACGACGATCAGCAGCACCTACTTCAACGGCGTCACGCTGACGCAGGCGACCTACAACCCTGTCCTGGTCACCGGAACCATCACCGTCGCCTCGGGCGTCGCGCTGTACGGCGGCGGCGGCATTGACTGGACCGTCACCAATGCCGGCCTGATCCGCAGCGACGATCTGGGCGCGTCCGGCGGCTACGGCGTGGAGCTGTCGGCCGGCGGCCTGCTGACCAACCAGTCCGGCGGCATCATCGACGGCTACCAGGGCGGAGTCCGGATCGGCGGCGCGGCCGGCAGCCTGACCAATGATGGCCTGATCACCGCCAGCGGCACCGCCGCGGACGCCGTCAACCTGCTCGCTGGCGGCGTGGTGACCAACGACCTGCACGCCACGATCGCCGGCTACGCGGCGGTGTTCAGCGGCGGCGCCGGTGTCACCGTCACCAACGCCGGCGTGCTCTCTGGCACCTCGTTCGGCGTGCTGCTGCCCGGCGGCGGCGCGGTGACCAACCAGAGCACCGGCACGATCGCCGCCAGCAGCGCCTCGGCCGACGCCGTGCAGCTCGCCAACACCGTGGTGAATGACGGACAGATCAGCGCGGCGGGCTATGGCGTGTTCGGCGCGTCCTACGTGGACAACCAGGCGCAGGGCCGCATCGCCGGCGCCGCCGGCGGCGTGCACATGTTCTTTGGCACGCTGATCAACGCGGGCAGCATCGGCGCCTACGGCACCTATGGTACCGGCATCTTCCTGCAAACCAACGGCCTGGTGTCGAACGAGCAGAATGCCGCGATCAGCGCGAGCGGCCTGGGAATAAACTTTGCGGCCAATGTCGGCACCGCGATCAATGACGGCGTGATCAACGGCGGCAGCATCGGCGTGGACCATGCCACGGCGGTGACCAACCAGAGTGACGGCACGATCATCGGCGGCAATGACGGGGTGCTGATCACCTCCGGCACGGTGGTGAATGCGGGCACCGTCGCCGGCGCCACCGGCATCCAGGTGCAGGGCGGCGTGCCGGTGTACAATCAGACCGGCGGCGTCATCGCCGGCAGCAATCTCGGCATCAACATTTCCGGTGCCGCCGGCACGGTGGAGAACGCCGGCACGATCACCGGCGGCACCGACGCGATCTCCTTCGGCGCCGGCTACACCAACCGGCTGGTCGTCGATCCCGGCGCGTTCTTCTCCGGCATTGTCGATGGCGGCGGCTCGGGCAGCACGCTGGAGCTGGCTGCCGGCGGCGGCGCCGGCTCGCTGAGCGAACTTGGCGTGCGTTACATCGGATTTCCGCAGATCACCATCGATGCCGGCGGCACCTGGACGCTGACCGGCGTCAACACGCTGACCGCGGGCGTGACGTTGTCGGGCGCGCCGCTGACGCTGGCCTCGGGCGCCACGCTGGAGGTCGCCGGAAGCATCGCCGCCGGCGAAACGATCATGTTCTCCGGCGGTGGCGCGGATCTGCTGATCGACACCGCCGCGAGCATGGCCGGCGCCGTCGCCAATCTGACGCCAGGCGAAACGATCGACCTGCGCGGCGTCGATCCGTCCTCGGTATCGTATGCGTCCGGCCAGCTTGACTACAGCGCGCCCGGCGGTGGCGGTGCATCGTTCGCGCTGTCGCTCGGCGCCGGTACGGACGGGATTGCGCCGCCGACCGGTGATGGCGCCGGTGGTGCCGACATCACGGCGCTTTGCTTCTGCGCCGGCACGATGCTGGCGACGCCGGACGGCGAAGTGGCGGTGGAGAAACTGGGGGTCGGCGATCGCGTGCTGACCGCAGGCGGGGAAATGCGCCCGATCGTCTGGATCGGCGTCGGCCGCGTGCTCGCATCGCGCGGCCGGCGCAGCGCGGCAACGCCGGTGATCGTGCGCAAGGGCGCGCTGGCCGACAACGTGCCGCACCACGACCTGCACGTGACCAAGGGACACGCGCTGGCGCTGGACGGCGTGCTGATCCCGGTGGAGTTCCTGGTCAATCACCGTACCATCCTGTGGGACGACGGCGCGCAGGAAACCGCGCTGTACCACATCGAGCTGGACCGCCACGACGTGCTGCTGGCGAACGGCGCGCCGGCGGAAAGCTATCGCGACGACGGAAACCGCTGGTTGTTCCAGAACGCCAACAGCGGCTGGGACCTGCCGCCGCTGCCGCCCTGCGCGCCGGTGCTCACCGGCGGGCCGATCGTCGATGCGGTGTGGCAGCGCCTGCTGGATCGCGCCGGCGCGCGTCCCGGCGTGCCGCTGACCGACGATCCGGATTTGCATCTGCTGGTCGGCGGGCGGCGCATCGATGCATGCTTCCATCACGGTCCGATCCATGCGTTCCGCTTGCCGGCGCGATTGGCCGATGTGCGGATCGTGTCGCGGTCGGGTGTGCCGCAGGAGCTTGGGCTGGCGCGCGACGCCCGCGAGCTGGGCGTGGCGCTGCGGCGAATGGTGCTGCGCGACGGCACGCGCCTGCGCGTGATCCGGGTGGACGACGACCGGCTGTCGCATGGCTTTCACGCTTACGAGGCGGATAACCGCGTGCGCTGGACCGACGGCGACGCCCTGCTGCCGGCGGCGTTGTTTGCCGACGCGATGCTGCCGCTGGAGCTGGAGCTGCACCTGGGTTGCGCCACGCGGTATCCGGCGGACACGGTGGTGCGGCAGGCCGCGTGACATTCCGTCCGTGACATTCCGTCCGTACATTCCGTCCGTGACATTCTGTCCGTGACATTCCGTCCGTGACATTCTGTCATTGCGAGGCCGCTTGGCCGAAGCAATCCCGTTCCTGACGAGCTGCCGGCGGCTCGTCACGAACGGGATTGCTTCGGCCAAGCGGCCTCGCAATGACAGTGTGCACGTTCTGCTTACGGCACCGAAATGCTTACCCCCGGTCGCGCACGCCTTCCCACCACGGACACACGCCCGCCATCCGCTGGTAGTTGCCGTCGATCACGTGGAGTGGCGCGCGCTGCCCGTCCGCCGCCGCCTTCAGCCGCATCGTCCGCGCCTGGGCGCGTTGCTCGTCCGGCAGCCACGTGCGGTCGTGGCCCCATAGGCTGGGGCCCACCGTCACTTCGGTCGGCGTCCACGAACCGGGCGTCACTTCCTTGCCGCCCCAGCCGTATTCCAGCATGAAGCCGCCGGGCGATTTCAGATAGTACGACGTCACCGCGTCGTTCGGATGCCGCCCCAGCGTCGTGGCGATCCGCTCCGGCTCGCCCAGCGCGATGTCGTAGCCCTGGCCGACATCGTCCAGCGAATACAGCTCCACCATCAGATGATGCAGGTCCTGCCGGCCGGTTTCGATGAACGCCACGCTGTGGTGGCGCGGATTGGCGTGCAGGAAGAACGCGCGGAACGGAGTCAAAATATAATCGCTGATCCCGAACCCCAGCGTGTCGTGATAGAAGCCCATCAGGTCGTCGATGTTCTTCACATGGAATACCGCGTGCCCCATCCCCAGCGGTCCGGTGCGGAAGCCTGAAATCGACCGCCCCGGCTTGAACGCCTCATCGGCGACCGCCGCGCCGTGGAACGCCTCCAGCCGGTTGCCGGCGGGATCGGCGAAGCTGATCAGCCCGCGCACGCAGCGAGCCTCGGCCACCGTGGCCGGCTCGCGCCGCACCGCCACGCCCGCCGCCTCCAGCCGTGCGCCCAGCGCATCCAGCGCCATTGCATCCGCCACCTCCCAGCCAAAATACCGGTCGCCCTCGGCCAGCGAGCGATCCACGATCAGCCGCTGCGCGCGATCGTCCATCCGGAACGCCCGCACCGCGTTGCCGCGCTCCACCGTCTGCATGCCGAGCCAGTTGGTCGCGAAATCCGTCCAGTCCGACAGATCGGACGCGCCGATGCCGACATAGCCGAGCGCCTGGATTTCCATCTCGAATCTCTCCCCGTGCCTGATGCCCAGCATATAGCGCTTTCAGGCCATCGGGAACGACGTCGCCAACGTCGCCGCCCAACGTCGCCGCCCAACGTCGCTGGCGGAGCGGCGCACGGCAGCCGCGCGGCCGTTGCCGTTGCTTACGGCAAAATCCACCACGCCGTTTACCGAATAGTCAGACATGACGCGCAGTCTGCCACCCATCCGCCGCCCCAACGGCCCAGGAGGCAAACCGCCATGCTCACCCGCAGACATCTTCTGATCGGCACCGCCGCCACGGCCCTTGCCGCGCCCAACATCGCCCGATCCGCCGAGGCGCCGCCCCGCACGCTCCGCATGGGCTATCTGTTCGCCAGGGACTCGCAGCTCGGTGCCGGCGCGACCGTCATGGCGGACGCCATCGCCAAGCGCACCAACGGCCGCATCCGCATCGAGCAAGCGCCAGACGCATCACTTGGTGGCGACGTGGAGATCCTGAAGGCGGTGCAGCTCGGCAGCGTGGACCTGGCCTTCGTCACCGGCGCCGGCCTGCCCTCCGTCCTGCCAGTGACAGACGTCCTCCACATCCCGTTCCTGTTCACCAGCGCCGACCACGCGCACGCCGTGCTGGATGGCGCGGTGGGTGCCGATCTGAGCAAGCAGCTTGCCGCCAAGGACATCGTGCCGCTCGCCTGGGGCGAGAACGGCATGCGCCACATGACCAATTCGAAGCACCCGATCGCCACGCCGGACGATGTGAAAGGCCTGAAGATGCGCCTGCCGCAGTCGGACGTGATGGTGCTCGGCTTCCAGGCGCTCGGCGCGCAGACTGGGATGCTGCCGTTCCCGCAGCTTTACGAAGCGCTGCAAACCGGCCAGTTCGACGGCGAGGAAAACCCGATCGCCACCATCCAGGCGGCCAAGCTGGAGAAGGTGCAGAAATTCCTCACCATGAGCGCGCACGTGTACGACCCGGCGATCATCATCATGTCGCCCGACGCGCACGACGAGCTATCGGCCGACGACAAGGCGATCTTTGCCGAAGCTGCCAGACTGGGTGCCGTTGAATCGCGCCGCTATGCGGCGGCAGCCGAGCACTCCGGCGTGTCTGCGTTGCAACAGGCTGGCCTGCAAGTGGTCGCGCAGATCGATCGCGCCCAGTTCGCCGCCGCCACCGCCTCGGCCATGCCCGAGTTCGAGCGCCGGTTCGGCCGCGACCAGATCGAGCGCATCCGCCAGACCGCCTGACGCGCCATGTTGTCCCCTGAGACAAGGCGAGTTTCCCCCCTCCCCGTGAGGGAGGGGGACAGGGGGAGGGGTGCCTCCAGCCGCGAGGACCCGGAAGTACGCACCCCTCCCCCTAACCCCCTCCCTCGCACCCCTCCCCCTAACCCCCTCCCTCAAGGGGAGGGGGGATTCGCTTCGCCCGCCTCCCCCGCTTCGCCCTCTTCTTCCACTCCTTCTGCTTCTTCCGCGTGGTCGCGCCTGACCGCGCCCACGCTGCGCAAGCGCGTGTTCGGCGGCTTCGCCGTGCTGCTGGTGCTGCTGGCGGTGCTCGCGCTGGTGATGCAGCACGTCGCGGCGACGGTCGGTGCCGGCGCGGCACGCGTGCGGGACGGCAGCGACGCGGCGGACATCGCCACCGGCATCGCCTTGCGCGCGGGCGACGCGCAGGTGCGTGCCATTGAATTCGCATTGACCGCCAATGCCGCTGACGAGCATGCGGCGAAGGACAGCCTGGCCGCGCTGAACCAGGCGATTGCCGGCAGCAACGACGACAGGCTCACCGCACCCGTGGCGCAGTACCGCGCCGCGGTGGAGGCATCGATCGCCGCGGTGGCGGCGCGCCGTGCCGCGGTGGTGCAGTGGCAGGAAGCGGGCACCGACGTGCGCACCATCGCAACCGCGATCAGCCAGTTGCTCGAACGCGAGCAGGACCCGGCCACGCTGCGCGCGGGCGCGCATCTGGTGGCGGCGTTCCAGACCAGCGACGCCGCGGGGTCGCGCTTTGTCGCCTCGCGCAATCCGGCCGACGCGGACACCGCGGCGACCGCGTTGCAGGCGTTCCGGACCAATGTGGACCAGATGGCCGGGCTTGCCGTGGCGAACCGCCGGCTGCAGCGCCTGCTCGGCGGCCTGCGCGATCCGCTGTCGCGTTATGCGGCGGGACTGAACGCAATGGTGGCCGGCAGCGAACAACTCCGGCTGGCCGGTCTGGCGCGCGACGGCGCGACACAGGCGGTGCAGCGCGCGGCCTCGGCGTTGCGCTCGCAGGCGACTGATGTGCAGCGCGCGGCGGTGGACGAGATGGTGGCGACAAGCCGCTCCACCGGGCGTTTCAGCCTGTGGGCGTCGCTGGGAGCGATCGGCCTCGGCGTGGTGATCGCCACGCTGATTGGCCGCGCAATTTCCGGCCCGGTGCGGCAACTGACCGGCGCGATGCAGGCGTTGGCCGACGGCGCGCTGGACACCGACATTCCCCGCGCGACGCGTCGCGACGAGATCGGCGAAATGGCCCGTGCCGTCGTGGTGTTCCGCGAGCACATGCGCGCGGAAGCCGCGCTCGCCACGGCGCAGGAGGCCGAGCGCCGGCAGGCCGAGGCGGACAAGCGCCAGGCGTTGCTGCGCATGGCCGAAACGATCGAAAGCGAGACCGCAACGGTGCTGCAGCAGGTGAGCCGGCGGTCCGGCGAAATGGCCACGATCGCGCGGGACATGAGCGCGTCGGCCGAACGCACCGGTGCCTCCGCGGACCGTGCCGCGACGGCGGCGTCACAGGCGCTCGCCACGGCGCAGGCAGTGGCCAGCGCGGCGGAGCAACTTGCCGCGTCGATCCGCGAGATCGGCGCGCAGGTGGCACAGACCACCGCGGTGGTGGGGCGTGCCGTCGCGGCCGGCGGCGAAACGCGCAGCACGATGGAGACGCTGAACGCGGAGGTGGCGCGCATCGGCTCGGTTGCCGAAATGATCAGCGAGATTGCCGCCCGCACCAATCTGCTCGCGCTCAACGCCACGATCGAGGCGGCGCGCGCCGGTGACGCCGGCAAGGGCTTTGCCGTGGTCGCCGGAGAGGTGAAGGCGCTGGCCGCACAGACCGCGCGCGCCACGGAAGACATCGCGCGGCACATCGCGCTGGTGCGCGGCGCGACCGGCGCGTCGGTGACCGCGGTGACGCGTATCGAGAGCACGATCACCGAGATCAACGCGATCGCCGGCTCGGTGTCCGCCGCCGTCGAGCAACAGGGCGCCGCCACGGCGGAGATCGCCCGCAGCGTGGCCGAAACCGCCGCCGCGGCGAACGAAATGACCAGCCGCACCGAGGAAGTCTCCGCCGAGGCGCGGGAGACCGGCGGCCGTGCCGCGCAGGTGCTGGAAGGCAGCGACGCTCTGTCGCGCAGCATCAGCGAGCTGCGGCACAGCGTAGTGCACGTGGTGCGGACCTCGACCGGGGAGGTGGAGCGGCGCGCGACGCCGCGTTATCCGGTCGATCTCGCCTGTCGGGTGACCGGACCGGATGGTGTCGCGCATGTGGCGCGCGTGGTGGATATCTCGCTGTCCGGCGCACAGCTTGCCGACACGCCGGCACTGGCGACGGAGACGCGCGGCACGCTGGCCCTGCCGCAGGTACCGGTGCCTCTGCCGTTCGTCGTGCGCAATGCGGAGGACGGCGTGCTGAACGTCATGTTCCAGGTGGATGCGGCGGGCGCCGATGCGCTCGCGGCGATGGTGCGACGGCTGGCGGAGCAGTACGACGATACGCGCGCCCGGGCGACCAGGCGGGCGGCGGCATAGCGGGCCGCCACGAAGGACCGGTCGCTTTGACCCAGATCAAGGCGCCTCCGGTGTTCCGCGGCAATCCTGTGCGCATGGACATTCCGGCCCTGATCGCAAAATACGACCAGCGCGTGCCGCGCTACACCAGCTATCCCACGGCGCCGCATTTCTCTTCCCACGTGACCGCCGCGGAGTACGCCCGCTGGCTGGCCTCGCTGCCGGATGGCACGCCGCTGTCGCTCTATCTGCATGTGCCGTTCTGCGCGTCGCTGTGCTTGTTCTGCGCCTGCCACACCACGGTGGTGCGCCGGCCGGAGCCGCTGGAAAGCTACGCCGACGCGCTGCTGACGGAGCTCGACCTGCTGACCGCGGCGATCGGCCGGCGGCTTTCGGTGCGGCACATCCATTGGGGCGGCGGCACGCCCACCGCGCTGCCGCCGCACCTGATGCGCGCAGTGATGCGGCGCCTGCGCGACCGCTTCGACGTGGCGGACGATGCCGAGATCGCCGTGGAGGTCGATCCGCGCGAGCTATCGGATGCATCGGTAGCGGCGCTGGGCGAGATCGGCACCACCCGTGCCAGCCTGGGCGTGCAGGATTTCGATCCAGTGGTGCAGCAGGCGGTGAACCGCCACCAGGATTTTGCGCTGACGGCCGAATGTGCGGAGCGGCTGCGCGCGGTTGGCGTCCGGTCCGTGAACCTCGATCTGATCTACGGGCTGCCGCATCAGACTGTGGCCGGTGTCATCGCCACGGTGCAGCAGGCGCTGCGCATCGAACCGGACCGTGCCGCGGTGTTCGGCTATGCGCACGTGCCGTGGATGAAGAAGCACCAGGCGCTGCTGCCCGAGGCCGCGCTGCCCGGCGCCGCCGAACGTTTCGCCCAGCGCCAGGCGGTGGAGGATACGATCACCGATGCGGATTACGTCGCGGTGGGCCTGGACCATTTCGCGCGGCCCGAGGACAGCCTCGCATCCGCCGCGGCGGATGCGCGGCTGAAACGCAACTTCCAGGGCTACACGACCGACGACGCACCGGTGCTGCTGGGGCTGGGCGCGTCGTCGATCGGCTCGCTGCCACAGGGCTACGTGCAGAACCAGCCGTCCGTGCCGGCGTGGCGCGATGTGGTGCGCGCCGGTGCATTGCCGGTGGCGCGCGGTATCGCGCTGACCGACGCCGACCGTCTGCGCCGCGCCGTGATCGAGGAAATCATGTGCCGCTGCTCGGTTGATCTGCACGCGGTCGCGGCGCGGCACGGTGCCGATATCGTTACGCTGATGGATGCCGCGCCGGCGTTGCAGGAGATGGCGCGCGACGGGCTGGTGGAGTGGGACGGGGGCCATGTCGCCGTCACCGCGCTGGGGCGGCCGTTCGTGCGCAGCGTCGCCGCCGCGTTCGACACCTGGCTGCAACGTGGCGCCGCACGCCATTCGGCGGCGGTGTGATTGTCGTGTCGGCGCCCCAATGTCACACTGAGCCATCAACGCGCCATCCGGCCGCCGCACTTCGTCATCCGCGCGAGAGCGGGGACCCGGTCCTGGACTACGGCTCCTTCGCCGCCACGCCACTGGCCCGCTCGCCCTTCGAGTACGTCGTGCAACCCGGCTTCGTGCCATCGGACATCGCGGCCGCAGCCGCCGCGTGCTTCCCCGCGCCCGACCTGTCCGGCGTGCTGCCCGCCCCGGCGCAGCCGCCCGACAATGCATTCGGCCGCCTGCTGATCGCGCTGCGCAGCGAACGCACCACCCGCGCCTTCGCGGATAAATTCAGCCTGCCGCTTTCGACCGACACGCTGATGGTGACGCTGCGTGCCCGCACGCGCCCGATCGATGGCCGCATCCACACCGACAGCGTGACGAAGCTGGTCACCGCGCTGATCTACCTGAACGGCCACTGGTCCGAATCCGGCGGCCGGTTGCGCCTGCTGCGTGGGCCCGACGACATCGACGACATGATCGCCGAAGTCCCGCCGCTCGCCGGCACGCTGCTGGCATTCCGCCGTTCGGAAAATTCCTGGCACGGACACCAGCCGTTCGACGGCGTGCGCCGCGCCATCATGCTGAACTGGATGAGCTCGGCCGCCGAGGCACGCCGCGAATTGCGCCGCCACGCCTGGTCGGCCCGCTTCAAGCGCATCTTCGGTTGAGGAGGCTTTCGATGGATCTGCCGGTCTGTGACAGGTTGCTGCAGCATCCCGGCAGCCACATCCGCTGCGCTCTGCGCCTCGCGCGGCGGAACGACCACCCGTACCGCCACTGGCTGCTGAACGACACGCTGCCGGCGGACCTGGCGCACGCCGCGACGATGCTGCCATTCGCCGCGCCTGACATTGCCGACACGCGAGGCCGCCGCGAAACGCACAACACCTCGCGCATCTTTGTCTCGCCCGACAATCACGCGCGCTTCCCAGTATGCGCCGCGCTCGCCGACGCGTTCCAGGACGAGGCAACCGTCGCGCTGTTGCAGGACATCTGCGGTGCGCGCCTCGATGGCAGCTTCCTGCGCATCGAATGCTGCCTGGACACCGGCGCCTTCTGGCTTGAGCCACACACCGACATCGGCGCCAAGCTGGTCACGCTGCTGGTCTATCTGTCGGATCACCCGGAAGCCGACGCATGGGGCACCGACATCATGGATGCCGAGGGGCATGTGCTGGCGCGTGCATCGGGCGGGTTCAATGCGGGGCTGATGTTCGTTCCGGCCGCGGATACGTGGCACGGGTTCACCCCGCGCGCGATTGGCGGCGTGCGGCGATCGCTGATCGTGAATTACGTGCGGCCCGAGTGGCGTTCGCGGCACGAACTGGCATTTCCGGAGACGCCGGTAACGGGGTGACTGTAAGCGACCGAGACGCGGAGCGTCGGCCCCCTGTCATTGCGAGGCCGCCTGGCCGAAGCAATCTCGTTCGTGACAAGCTGCCGGCGGCTCGTCGCGAACGGGATTGCTTTGGCCAGGCGGCCTAACAAGAAACAAGGTTCCCCCCTCCCCTTGAGGGAGGGGTTGGGGGAGGGGTGCGCACATCCGCGGTCGGTGGA